>DATKYS010000109.1 GCA_035528375.1 bacterium | reverse complement strand
GGAGTGGTACCGGTCACCCCTGCACGCGAAGATTGATTCTGCCGGCAACCTTCTCGCCACCAACCACGTTATTTGCGATGATCCCGTGTACGCGTACGTTTCTTGGGATAAGGGAATGACGGTGGATTCCGATGGAAATGTCCATGTAGCTTACACTTACTACACCGGTGTAACCGAAGATGATTTTTCTGTAGCATACCGGAAGATTGACAGTGATGACGGTTCATACCTGACCGACCTGATAGATGTAGGTTACCCCACACAAATTGAGAGTGATTGCCTGCTTTACGAACCGTATGATTGCGAGCCCGCGATATGTATTGATTCTCAAGAACACGTTCACATTTCCTACTGTCATTCTGAAGAGTACGAGAGTTACATCGGTTACGTAATTCTGGATCTTAACGGGAATGTACTGATTGAACCGAAGCTAGTCTTCATGGAACCCGATGTCCAAATAGACGCGCGCAACTTCTTTAAAACCTCAGATGAACGCATCTTCCTGTTTGCGAACGTAACTGAGGGTTACGGATTCTTCGAGTTCGACGAAAACGGCGACTTGATCGGCGAACCTCAGTGGTATACTCCGGATGTTATGGCCGGGTCTAACCAGATGGGGCCTTTCGGTGCCGTGGATGAGGACGGTCTTATTCGAACTGTGGGTCACATCCGCCAAGACTCCTACGATTACGACATCGGTTACGTCCATCAATTAGAGGGAGAGGGCTTCGACGAGCCGGTTTTATCTGCGGAAGAACAAGACGATGGCATCCTTCTCTCCTGGCGGGAGGAGGGCGAGCTGGTCGGCTCCACTTGGCGCCTTGAGCGAGATGGGGACATAGTCGTCAGTCTCTTCGGCGACGCCCTTTACCGCTACCTCGACCGCGACGCCGAACCAAACGTTACCCACCTCTACACCCTAGAAGCCACGCTCCCCGACGGCTCTATCCGTTGCTTTGGTCCCGTTGAAGCCACCTGGCAAGGACCGAACGCTGACCGCTTCACCCTCTACGCGCCTTTCCCCTGCCCCGCTGCTGACCGGGTGACCTTGAGCTACTACCTGCCCGAGGGCACGAAAAACGCAGAGCTCTCGCTCTACGACCTCTCGGGCCGGCTCGTGGAGTCCTCCGTGAGCGTCCCCACCACCCCCGGCCGCCACGAAATCGCCTACGACACCTCGACCTGTCTCCCGGCGTCTACGTCGTGCGGTTGACAACAGACGCTTCTTCTACCACCAAACGGCTCATCATCGCACGCTAGTCCGCATTGAGACCGCTTTCCTGTGTGCGGTGATGCAATCCACCAGTGTTGGTATGCCGCGATTCCCACTGCCGCTGCCACACGAATAAAAGGGGTCCGAAAACGGGCCCTTTTTTTGCTCGGCGTGGGATCAGGCACGTTCAGCGTACGTCCCCCACGTCCAGCCCTTCACACAGCTTCCGTAGGTTGCAATCGCGGCAGTCGGTCGCCCGTTCTTTCAAGACCTCGGCGAGGGGGGAGCGGGCCAGCTCGGCCGCCTTGGCGAGTAATTCCACGGCACGGCGGGAGACTTCCTTCACGTCCAACGGATAGTAGCCGCCGCCCTCGGCGGTGAAGAGCAGTGCGGCCTCGCGCACGGGCTTCCCGAAGAGCTTCTCCGTCGCCAGGGCGTACACGCCGAGCTGGACGTCGTAGCCGTGCTTCTCGATTATCTGTGCCCGATCTGCGCCGGTCAGGTTGGTGGACTTGAAGTCGTAGATTCCGAGCCCGCCGTCCACCTCGACCAGGCAGTCCATGCGGCCCAGGACCAGGCAGCCGCCGAGCTCCACCCGGAACGGGACCTCGAAGTGCGGCCCGGCCTCGCAGATGAGCCGCCACTCCCCCATCCCGTCCAGCCTCTTCAGATGCGCGGCCAAACCGGTGATTATCGTCCGGTCTGGCTTCTCCAATATAGCTGAGATGGACTCGGCCACCTCCTCCTCTTCCTCGGAGGCGAGTTGGTCCCGCAGGCCGGCCAGGCGGAGGCGTATATCATCCTCCCCCAGCGGGACGCCGCCTCCGGTCTCGATGAGGTGGTGCAGGGCCGTGCCGAAGGCGCTTCCCCAGGGGCGGTCCGCGTCCCAATCCCCGGACGACGGGCCGGTTTTCGGTTTTTCACCCTCCAGCTTCAGCACCCGACGCAGGTAGAACCCCAGCGGGCAGCGCCCGACCTCGGCGAGGGCCGAGGGGCTCACCGGCGGCGGGTCGGGGACGACCAGGGGCGCGAGGAGCTCCACGCTTATCCGTTCCGCCCGGGGCGGATGGGGGGGGTTGTCAATTTTTTCCGGCAGTTCCCGTTCGAGATAGCTGACCGCGCCTGACACCGCGCCGCCGTCACTGCTCAATAACTTGTTGAGCCATTGACCGATTCGCCGTCCGGCCCGCCCGCCTTTCAGGGATTCGACCTCTTTGTCGGTGGTGTTTAAAAGGATCAGGTGGTCCATGGCCCGGGTGCAGGAGACGTAGAATAGCCGTTTGCGCTCCAGCTCCTCGTCCAGCTCCCCGCGCCGCCTGATGCCCTCGCCCAGAGGCGTCAACCGGGGAGTGAAGGGAGGGGTTTCGGTGCGGACCTGCACCGTCAATCTCCGGTTTCCGGTGGAATCGGGCGCCAGGGTGTAATCGTCGGAAGACCTCTGACCCTTGCTGTCGAGGAAGGGCAGCAGCACCACGGGGAACTCGAGGCCCTTGGCGGCGTGCATGGTCAACAGCACCACGGGGGCGTACTCGGGGGTCGGCTCCTCGAACTCGCGGGACTTCTCGTTGTCGCGGAGCCACACCAGTGTGTCGGCGGGTCCGGTCAGATTTCCGGCGCGCTCCTCGGCGCGGATGAGCTCCAGGATGTGCTCCAGCCGCCGCCAACGGTCGGGGCGCCCCTCGGACTTGAGGGCGGCTTCCAGCCCCGAGTCCCGGTAGAGGGCCGCCGTCAGCCGCGAGCCGCCGGCGAGGCCCGCCTGTCTGCGCCACCGGAGCCAACGGGGGCGGAAGGAGGCGAACCGCTCGCCCAGCCTGTCCACCAACCGGTCGCCGACGAGGTCGAACCATCGTTTTCCCGACTCGTCGCCCATTCGCTTGAGCCGGAGCAGGTCGTCGTAATCGAAGCCGCCGAAGGGCGAGAGCAGCATCGCCGCCACCTGGATCCCGTCCCGAGGGTCGGTGAGTGCCCCCAGCGCGGCCCGAAGCCAGTCCGCCTCCTGGGTGCCGAAGACGCCGCTGCCCCGGGCCAGGGCGTAACCGTCGCCCAGCCCCAGGCAGTCCAGCGCCGCGGCGATGAGCGTCAACTGCTCCCGGGTGGGCGCCAGGACGCCCACCAGCGCCAGGGCGTGCTCGCGGACCTTGTCGTTGGGGTAATCGGCCGGCGCGGGGATGTCGTGGAATTCACCCCGTAAAATTTCGCCGATAATCCCGGCGGTGAGCAGGGCCTCCTGCAGCTTATCCACGCTCTTCCCCACCGACTCCGCGGGCCGGATCACGGTCACCGATCCGTCTTCCCCGTCCTCGCGGAGGCGGTTCATCGTCTGGGGCTCGACGGCGGTGGAGCCCTCGGGGTCGTGGGCAATCAAGTCGGCGTCGGCGGAGAAGATTTTTCCGAAAACCGGGTTCGCGAAATCCAGTATCGCCTGGCGGGAGCGGTAGTTGTCGTCGAGGGTTTTGGTCTCTTTGATCAGGGGCGCCAGCTCGCGCTCTGCCTTGCGGAAGACGGTGTTGTCGCCGCCGCGGAAGCCGTAGATGGCCTGCTTGCGGTCGCCGACGATGAAGAGCGTCCGGCTCCCGGTTTCCACCTCCTCGTCCGCGGGCACGGCCAGGGCGCGGATTATCTCCCACTGGCGCGGGTCGGTGTCCTGGAACTCGTCCACCAGGAAGTGGAGGTAACGGCGTCGCAGGCCTACGACCAGCTTCGGGTCGTCCCGGAGCCCCTCGGCGACGCGGTCCAGAAGGTCGTTGTAGTCGGCCCCCAACGCCCCGACCTTCAGCCTGCGGTACTCTCCGCCCACCTCGTCGAGCCAGTCGAAGAGGACGCCGTTCAGCCCGTAGGCTTCCTTCTCGATTTTCACCGTGTCGCTGCCGGCGTGGTTGGGGATGGCCTTCGAGTTTTCCCCGACGACCTTGAAGGTGTTGAAACCGTGGAGGTGATTGACGTTGATCCCACTCGGGGATTTCGCCATGCGCAGCAAGTCGAGGTCCTTGCCGCTCATCGTGTCGAAGTTCACCTCTCCGCCGACGAGTCGGCCGAGGAGGTCCCGGAGAAGGAGCAAAACCTCGTGGGCGTTCAGGCCCAGAATCTCCTTGTTCCGCAGCTTCTTCACCAGGTCGGCATCGGCGAGCTGCCCGTCCATCCGGGTCAGGACGTCCTCGGGAAGCCCTTCGAGGTACAGGTGCACCGCCTTCTCCCTGCAGCGGACGATGAGGTCCTCCAGCACCTCCCCGGGGAGCTCGTGACTCCTCCGCGCCTCGTCCAGCTCCCAGCCTTTGTCTAAAAGGTCGAGGGTCATCCCCTCGATGGCCCTCCGGGTGAGGCCGGCGGAGCGCAGTTTCGCCAGGGGGCTCGTCAGCGGATCGCTGGCCCAGGCCGTCCGACGCAGCGCCTGACGCTTCAACTGGTTGACCCGGGTCTGGGCGAGGACGCGGAAGCCGGGGCGGTCGGGCATCAGGGTCGGTTCTTCGACGAGCAGGGTCTGGCAGAAGGAGTGGATGGTGCCGATGTGCCCCTCGCCCAGGCGGGCGCGGGCCTCGAAGAGTTTCCCGCGGACCTCCTCGCCGATGGGCTCGTCCTCCAGCTTTCGGGTGTGGAGGGAATGGGAGAGGGCCTCGTCAATGCGGTGGCGGAGCTCGGCGGCCGCCTTGCGCGAGAAGGTCATGGCCACGATTCTGGAGGGCTTTTCCCCCACGGCGAGCAGGCGCAGGTAGCGGGCCACCAGCACCCGGGTTTTGCCCGAGCCGGCCCCGGCGGAGACGACGGCCGAGCGACGGATGTCCGCGGCCTCGTTCTGTTCCGGGCTCAGGGCGTAGGACTTAGCCATCGGCCCCACCCCCTTCCCCGGGGAGCCGGCACAGCCTATGCGCCTGGAAATCCTCGCCGCAGGCGGGGCGGAAATCGCAGTACTTACAGTCGTCGCCTTTATAATCCACCGGAGGGTGGAAGATACCGGTGACGATGCCGTCCCACAGCTCCTGGACGGCGACCTCCACGAATTCCAGCATCCGTTTGGTGAAATCGTCGGACACGACCCACGCCCTATTGGGTTTGCCCACCGCCACCTTTTCCTGCACCGCCCCCTTGTGCGGCGTCTTCTGGGCCGGGTCGTCGGGGGAGATGTTACGGTACTTTTCGTGGAGCCGGATTTCCGCGGCGCGCAGGCTCATCGCGCCTTCCCGATCGTAGAGCCGCCGCGCGGCGAGGGCGTAGAGCGGCAGTTGCAGGTTGCGTGGCGGGTACTGCGGATCATTGATACCCGTTTCAGCCGAGCCGGTTTTGTAATCGTAAACCGCCAGCAGGCCCTCGGCCTCGTCCAGGTCCAGGCGGTCCACCCGCCCGGTCAGGCGCAGGTCGCCCAGCTCCAGCGGATTCCCCTCGGCCCCGCCGAAGCTGAACTCGATTTCCGTGGGCAACGTCTCGATGAGCTCGCGCTGTATGACCAGGGCCCCCTTGAGGATGCCGTAGGGCGCTCCGGTGTCGGGGTCGTCGAGGCCGCGGACCAGCTCCTCGCGCTGGGCGTCCAGGGCGGCGCTGGCGTTGACCAGGCCGGTTCTCATCTGCTCCAGCGGCGGCGGGCTGGCGTTGGGCTCGAGCAAACCCTGCCCGACGAAGGCCGATGCCGCGCACTCCAGCATCCGACCGCAGGCCTTTTCCCAGTTGCCCGGGCCGAGCGGTCCGTCGGACCAGGGCTCCCGCGGTCGCCTTCCCTCTTTTTGAGAGCCCGCGAAGAAGAGCTCCAGGGCCCGGTGGGTGACCAGGCCGACGACGTCGGCCTCGGCCTCGTCGCGAACTTCGGGAAATCTTTCCAGCCCCAGCAGATGGGCGAAGTAGTAGCGGCGCGGGCAGTCGAGGTAGTGCTCCAGCTTCGTCACCGCCAGCTCGCCCCGCCGGTCGGCGCCGGGGACCGGGTCGAGCAGCCCGCGGTCCACCTTCCCGTCGTAGGCGGTGGGGTCGGGTGAGGCCGCCTCGCGGATCATCAGGGCGGCGTTTTTTATCGCCCCGCGCACCGAGCCGTCGAGCAGAGGGTGGTCCGGGTCGGCCACGGCAAGCTCGGCCATCGAGGTGGGTCTTTCACGGGCGTCGTGGCCCGGGGGCTCGCTCCGTCCGCAGAGTTTCAGCAGGTCGTTGAGCGGCGGGGCCGGCTGCGCCTCGTCGTCGGCGGTGGCCGCCGGATACGAAAGCCAGAGCCTCTCGGCCCTTCGGAGCAGGCGGACCAGGAGGCAGACCGATTCGTCGTGGGGATCGGCCCGGCGCTCGAGCGAATCCCGGTGGAGCAGGCCGCGTTCCGGTCTGGCCGGAAAGTCCTCGTTGGTCAGCCCCAGGACGAAGACCTCGCCGGGCGACCAGCCCTGGGTCCGGGCCAGCTCTCGTACGGTTACCGCGTCGTCCGGCCCCGGGATGCGCACGGAACGGGCGGCCAGCTCCCCCTCCACCAGGCGCCGCAGCGTGGCCGGGCCGGTGAGCGGCCGGTGCAGCTCCCGCTCCGAGAAGCGGGCCACCCCGACCACCGCGTCCAGCGCCTTTTCCAGCTCGAGCCGGGCCCGACTGACCGCCTCGGCGCGCCGGCGCTCGGTGACCGTCCAGGCGTCATCGCCCGCGGAGTCCAGGAGCTGCTCGAGCAGGCGGCGTTGGAGGTTCTGTGTAAAGTCGCGCCGCTCCAGCTCCTCCCGGATTTTCCCGACCAACTCCCCGACCTCCGACTCGGGACTACGCAACTCCTCAAGCTGTCGAAGCTCGCGGACCACGGCGGCGAGCTGGTAGATTCGCAGCCGGGTCGTTCTCACCGCGGGTCCGTCGGCCAGGAACTCCCCCTCCTCCCGGCCCCGCAGCGCGTCCAGGCGCAGGCGGTTGAGCACCGGTCGCAGCCAGGCCTGGGTCAGGCGCTCCTTGAGGTCCAGCCCGTCTTCCCATCCCCGGGGGAGACCGGTTACGTTGGCCTTGCGGGCCAGGAAATCGAAAGCGGCGGGATCGAGGTTGTGGTCTTGCGGCGGGTCGTCGCTCCAAAATTTGGCGGGGTCGCCCAGGGGCGCCGGCGGCAGGAACTGCTGCAGCGGCGCTAAGGTTTTGTAAACCTCCGCCGGCTCGGGCAACTCGGGAGGGGTGAGCGCGGGATGGCCCCAGTAGGCGAAGAGCTCCTCCCGCCCCGGTCGCGCAAGGACGTTCAACAGGGCCAGGAGCACCTGGGCGGGGGCGCCGGCGAACAGCGGCTCGCCGCCCGGCAGGCTGAAGGGGATGCCGCGCTCGGCCAGCTCCGCGGCCAGGAGCGCCACGTAGGGCTCCAGCTGGGGGACGACGATGGAGAACCGCCCCAGGGGCTCGCCCCCCGTCGCGCGGCGCTTCACCTCCCGGGTGGCGGCGACGACCTCGCCCCGGCGGTCCGGAGCCGACCAGACCCGGATATACGCCGGTTTCTCCGCCGGTCGGTCCCCGCCGTCGAAGAGCCAGCCGACGAGGTCCTCGCGCCCCGGGCGCGTTTCGGCAATCTCGCTTCTCACCGCCCGGAGGCGCTCCAGCCCGGCCCTGGTTTTAGCGAGGTGGCGGGTCGAGGGGTGGTCGCCGTCCGCGGCGGCGAGCTCGGGTTCGACGACCACTCTCAGCTCCAGGCGGCGGTCCAGGGCGGCGACGAGCTCCATCTCCGCCGGGTGGAGGTGGTCGGGAAGGAAAAGTACCGCCCGGGCCGGCGGTTTCAGCTCCCCGGCGTTCAGCAGGCGGGCCAGGCGGCGCTGGCGCTCAAAGGGCTCCTCGACGCGGAGAGCGCGGCACTCTTCCCCTCGCAGCTCGATGAGACGGGCGAGGTCGCGCAGCTTGGCCGAATTTACCGGGACTTCCTCCTCCTGGGAGAGCAGGCGCAGGGCCTGGGCAACGGGACCGGCGATGCCATCCAGGGCGGTTTCTCCCTGTGTGGTGAACCGCCGGAAGTAGGGCAGTTCGCCGGAGTTTTCCTTTAAAAGTTTGGAGGCGAGGACCACCGGCTCCCCGCGGGTCAGTAATCGGGGCTCATCGGTGAGCTGCCGCGAGAGGAGCCCGGCGGCCTCGTCCAGGGTCAGCACCCGGACGCCGGGATCGAACCCGCCGTTGACCGAAACCTCCTCTTCCAGAAGACGCCGGACGGCTCCGGAACCGGCTAGGAGCCAGCAGCCGCCCGTACAGAACTTCCGGTCTATGAGCATCGGATGACTCCTTTCTACCTTCGATGGTCATAATACCACAGGCCTTTGACGGCGCGGGGCGCGGCTACTGTAATAATAAAGCGGAGCCCCGGGCGCGGTCCGAGCTCCGTCACGTAGCGGGACCGACGGTGTCCGGGCCCGACCGGGGGGTGGACGGTCGTTCGGTCCGGGCCCGGGGTGGATCAACTTGAAGAATGCGCCGGATTCGGTCATACTTTGGTAATCTCTTTTCGTCGAGATTCCATTCTCTTGACGGCGAGTGATGATTCGTGGGAAGGGGACGCGGGCGCCGAGACGCCGTCGGATTGAGCGAAGTGACCATGATAGAGCACGATGTTGAGCTGCCGGTTCCACCCGCCGAGGTTTTAAGCTGGTTCCTCGCCCCGGAGAAGCTCGCCCGGTGGCTGTGCAAAGAAGCCCGCGTGGAGCCCCGGGTCGGCGGCCGGTACGAGCTCTTCTGGGACCCGACGCGGCCGGAGGTGAACAGCACCCTGGGCTGCAAGGTGCTGGAGTACGAGCCCGGGAAGCTTAAAGTCTCCTGGGCCGGCAACGAGGAACAACTGGAGTTCATGGAGCCCGGCTCGACCACCGTGGCGGTGAGCGTGGAGGCGGCCGGTTCCGGCTGCCGCCTGCGGCTCGAGCACTACGGGTTCGGGGATTGCGACCGCTGGCTCAAGGCCGAACGCTGGTTCGACGTCGCCTGGAAGAACGCCCTGAACAGATTGAAGGAAACCGTTTAGCCGCCCCGTTCGGCTCCCGACTGGGGAGGCCTGGAGGATGATCATGCGAGTTCTCTCGATTCTGCTGCTGCTGACGCCTCTGGCCGTTTCGGCCGACTTGGCGCCCATCGAGGCGTCCGATGTGCCGCCGCCGTCACGGGCGCAGGTAGATGACGGCACCATGTACGTCTTCACCTCCTACTTCGACGACATGGCGGTGGAGGGTGAGCTGCTGGTGGTGACCGGCACGTCGGTGGCCAACACCGATAACCCCAACGTGGCCCAGGCCCGGGCCATGGCCCAGAAGGCGGCCAAGTTCGGCGCCCAGTCCGTGCTGATCGAGTTCTTCAAGGCCCTCGACTTCGCCCAGAAGGACGCCGAGACCAACGCCGGGTACGCCGCCGAGTACGGCGAAACGGCTTACAACTCCGACGGCACGGTGGAGGTGCGCCTCTCGATTCCCCTCACCGGCGAGGGCGGCCTGGTGGCGGCCATGGGGCTCAAGGGCGTAAGCGAGCGATAGTTTCGTCGGGTGAGGTTGGATTAAAAAAGGTGCGGCACACTCCAGTTGCCGCCCTATACGTCAACACATCGAAACGTACGGCGGGGGCTCTGTACCCCGCCTGTTGACGATTGAACCCCGAATGTAGAGCGGGGATTTTAATCCCCGCCGCTTCTACCCCGACCCGTATATTGCGATTTGCGATGACGTAGGGCGCTTCTCCCTCTCCCTGTGGGAGAGGGCCGGGGTGAGGGCTACCTTTGAAATAAATCCCCTCTCCCCTCTGGGGAGAGGCTCGCCTACGGGTTAGGGTGAGGGTCGGAGCGTATACGCGACCCCCCTCTCCCCGTGGGAGGCCTGTGAGGCACGGGGATGGGGGTGAGGGCTACCTTTGAAAATAACGGGCCGACCTGAACGGCGCGCCGTCGGTCGGCCCCTACGTCATCGC
>DATKYS010000108.1 GCA_035528375.1 bacterium | reverse complement strand
GGTCGGCTGTCGGACCACTACGACCCGCGGACGCGGAAGCTGTACCTTTCCGCCGACGTGGCCCATTCGCCCTCCGTGGCCGCGCTGGGGGTGGCGGCCCACGAGGTTGGACACGCCATCCAGCACTCTAGCGGCTACTTCCCGCTCCACCTGCGCAACGCCGCCGTTCCCGCGACGAGAATCGGCTCCTGGCTATACCTGCCGCTCTTCATCGCCGGGCTCATCTTCGCCTTGGAGCCGCTGGTCTGGGTCGGCATCGGCTGCTTCACGCTCCTCTTGTTGTTCCAGCTCATAACGCTGCCGGTGGAATTCAACGCCAGCTCGCGGGCCCTGGCCATCCTGAGCGACGGAAATTACCTAGAGCCCGAGGAGTAGATCGGGGCGCGGAAGATTCTCTCCGCCGCGGCGCTGACCTACGTTGCCGCCCTGGTGTCCAGCCTGTTGATTCTACTGCGCCTTCTTTTAATCGCCGGCGCCTTCAACCGGCGGTAGGAAAAATGCGGCTCTGGGTGGGGCTACCGGTTCCCGACAAACCGGGCCAGTACGACCTCCGGCCCGTGGAGGTTTCTTATACCGCGGAGCGGCTGCGGAGGCTGAACCGTTTCCCGCTGCTTTTATCTTTCGGGTTGACCGTTCTCTTCGGAGCGGCGGCGGCGGTCCTCGCCGGTGTGCCGGAGGAAATCGGGGCGGGGTGGGCCCTGGGGGTTATGGCCGTGGGATGCGCGGTATCGGCGGTGGTATTCTTCCTTCAGCTCCACCAACGGTCCGCCATGCGCCGGGAGCCGGAGAAATTCGCCCGGCGCGCCTATCTTGCCTTCGACGCCGAAGATGACGAGGCGGCCTTCACCGAGGACGAGCTCGCCGAGAGGACCGGGTAGCCATGCGCTTCGTCGTGAACGGCCTGGACGTCACCAACGTGCGGCACGACCCGCGTGTGGCCCCGCATTACGGTCATCTCCTGCGCTGGGTCGTACTCTTCATCATCGGCTGCACCGTTCTGGGGCCGGGCATCACCTTCGGCGTCATCATCGGGTGGGGCTTCCTCCCCTGGGTCGTCGGCGGATTTTTCCTCTTCACGCTCGTCTTCTTCATCCGCGCCACCATCCGGGTCTCCTCCGCGGCGAAAGACGCCCTCCTGGAGCGCAACGCCGATTTCAGGGAAGTCCTGGGGCGCCTAAAGGGGCCGGAGCGGCCGACGCGGCGGCCGGTCCGGATAAAAACCCGCTGCCCCAACTGCGGCGCGGCGGTCTCCACCGGGCACATCACTAAAATAGAGGGCGTCCCGGCGGTGCACTGCCCGTTCTGCGACACGCTCTATACGCTGGAAGAAGCGGAGCCGGCCTAGGAGCGATTTTTGCGCGTAGTCCTGCAACACGTTTCGGAAGCGCGGGTCGAGGTGGACGGCCGCGTGGTCGGGAAAATCGGCTTCGGCCACGTCCTTCTGGTCGCCATAGCCGCCGACGACACCGAGGCGGAGCTCGCCTGGATGGCGGAAAAGGTCCTGGACCTGCGTGTGTGCCGCGACGAGGAGGGGAAGCTGAACCGCTCCCTGCGCGATCTGGGGCTGGGTGAGCTGCTGGTGGTGAGCCAGTTCACGCTCTACGGCGACTGCCGCAAGGGTCGGCGGCCGAGCTACATAAAAAGCGCCCCGCCTGAACTGGCGGAGCCTATGTGCAAAAAATTCGCGCAGATGCTGCGCGAGAGGGGGTTCAACGTGGCCGAGGGCGTCTTCGGCGCCCACATGCACCTGAGCCTGGTGAACGACGGCCCGGTCACGCTCATCCTGGAGCGGGAGCACGGACGTTGACCGGATTTCGTTACCGGGATAAAAAGGCGGCCCCGATTGGCCGCCTCTTTTTCCCGTCCGCTTAGGCTAGGGCAGGAAGACTTCCACGTCCAGCACATCGTTGGTGTCCGTGTCCACGGCCACGGTTGCCTGACCCGGGGAATCCGGGGGAACGAAACCGAGGGCGGCCCAGTTGGTGGTGCCGGGGAAGTCGTCCCCGTCGTAAGGCTCGACGACCAGGCTCTGTGGAAGCCAATCGGGGTAGCCCTCATCGGCCAGGGCCTCGGCGGCGGCCTCGACCCAGGGCCCGGCGTCGTCGTAGTCGGGCAGGCCTTCCAGGGGAAGGCTGGAATCGGTTTCCCATATGGTGAACGTTGAACCGTTGTACTGGACGGTGACGATCAGAACGTCCTCATCGGGTCCGCCCGGCAGCTCGGCGTAGTAGAACTGCCAGGACTGGTCTTCCTCGGGCTCGCCGTCGTCCGTCACGTCAATGCAGACGATATTGTACAGAGAACCATCGGGCAGTTCCTCATCGCGGACGGCGTCGGCCAGGTCGCGGCCCCAGCCGAGGCTGTGGTCGTCGCCGTTTCCATCACCGTCCCCGGTGGAGCTGGCGCAGCCCGGAACTAGGGCCAGAACGAGGGTGCAGAGCAGTGCGAGGAGGGTTTTTATCGAGTTTCTCATGATCGGACCTCCTTTTAGTGTGGTGACTTTAAAATTACTTAATTATACAGCCTAATTGGTCACCTTTCAATTTGTCCAAAGCTCAGTCGCTGAAAGCCTGGGGTGTGCTTATGTTTGCGACAGTCGTGGGGGAACGACGCTACCCTTTCTCCTCCAGGTAGCCGTTGAGCCAGCCGATTATCTCCTCGACCTGGTTCGGCCGGTAGCGTTTGGTCGCCAGGAGCTCGCCCACGGTGCCGGGGAAGACCTCGTTGCAGCGCAGGCAGATGATGCCGCGCTGCTGGAACCAGTCGGCGGCCTTGGGGTGCTCCGCGAGGACGGTCTTGACCGACGTGTCCTTGGTCACCATCACTCCCCCTTTTCCAGGAATGCGTTCAGCTCGGCGACGATTTTCTCCACGTCCCCCGCGGCATACCCCTTGTTGCCGAGAAGCTCGGCCAGGGTGCCCCAGAATGGCTCGCCGCAGCGCAGGCAGACGATTCCCCTTTTCAGGAGCCAGTCGGCGGCCGCCGGGTGCTCCTCCAGGAGCCGCTCCACGCTGGTGTCTTTTAGCGACATGGTTAAACTTTACCACGGGCCGGCCGTCCCCGCAACCGGCCGAATGGGTTTTAAAAAGCCGACCCGAAGGCCGGCTTCTTCAGCGGTGCGCCCCTACCTCAGAAACTTCGAGACGAAGGGCGAGGTTTCGCCGCGCCGCAAGAAGTGCCCCGAGGGTCCCTCGCCGAGGAATTCCGAGAACCAGGACTCGTGCTCTATCTCCTCGTTGAGGATGGCCAGGACGAGGTCGTAGGTCCGGTGGTCCTTGCCCGCGGTCATGTGGCAGATTTCTGTGTAGCCGCGGACGGCGCAGCGCTCCGCCGCCACGAGCACCCCGAGGATGGCTTTGACGTCGGAGATGTCCGCGGGGAGGTGGGCCGGGGGGCAGGCGGACAGGTCGTGGAACTTCTTCATGTCGTCGGGCAGCTTGCCGCCCAGCTCGTAGATGCGCGGGAAGAGCGCCTCGAAGTGGTTGCGGTCCTCGACCCGGGCTGTCTCGGCGATCTCCTTCAGGGTCTCGCCGTCCAGGCCCGTGAGGTTGGACCGCAGGATGGTGTAGTAGTAATAGGTGGTGAGCTCGGCGGCGGCGTTCTTCACCAGCATGTCCAGGAGCTTGTCCACGTCCACGCCGGCTTTTTCCACCATCTCTCTGGCGACTTTGGCCATGGTTTTCCCTCCATTACAGGTTAGGGTTGAATGTTTCGAACCGCGGGAGAATTATAGCGTGTTTCTTATGTAATTACATTACAGATTGCGAATATTTTAAGTCATACAAATGTAACTCTCATTGAATATAACGAGCACATTATCATAGTAATACGCCTGAACCAATTTTTCCTCCGCCATCGTCTGCTATCGAAAAGTGGCCGAGGAGTTACAGTCCGCCGCCCGGCTCCCGCGGCGTGGGTGTCCCGCCTCTTTCCCGAAAAGAGAACCGGTCGGAATGCCCGTAAGACGTTGGTGATGATGTACGAAAAAGAAGGCCGCCCCTGGGCGGCCTCGAATCGTTGGCGCGGCGTTTCCGCTAACCGAGGTTCACCCGCTTGCTCGATTCCCACAGCCCGTGGATGTTGCAGTAGGCGAGCGCGTTGAGCGTGCCGGGCTTGGCGGTCTTGAAGGAGAACGTCGCCTCGTGGTGGGTGTACACCGGGCCGGTGTTGGGGCCGTCGGTGGACTCGCCGTGGGCGTTGAACTCGAAGACGCCCAGGTCGTAGACGAACTTCGCGCCGTCCGGCACGAAGAACGCCTTTATCCAGCGGATGTGGTGCTCCGTGGTGTTGGGATGGGCAATTTCCTTGCCCAGGGTTACCGTCACTTGAGTCCACTCGTCCGGTTTGACTGTGTCCGGACAGGTGATGACCGGCACGTGCTTCTCCGACTTCCAGTCCGCCGACTGGATTTTCTCGGCGATGTGTTCAGCCATCGGGCCTCCTTAAATTACCGGGATCGTCCGTCTGTCAGCCTTTTTTCATCATCAGGTCCAGGTCCTCGAGAACGGATTCCAGGTCGTCCTCGTGCTCGACCTCGTCGGCGAGAACGGTCAGGAGCATGTGGTAGGTGATGGGGTCGGCGTCTTTGACCAGGGTGGTGAGCTTCTGATAAACGCCGATGGCGCAGCGTTCGCCCGCGATGTTCTGCTCCAGGATTTTACGGACGTGGGGGTCGGTCGGGGCGTCGTAGCCGCAGTTGGTGATTTTGTACCACTCCTCGGGCTTGAGCACCGGCGTGCCGCCGAGCTGGAGGATGCGGTCGGCGATGAGTCCCGCGTGCCGGAGCTCGTCGTCGGCATGCTCGATGAGCTCGTCCATGGCCGCCTCCCGCAGGGGGCCCTGGATGACCTTCGCCCCCAGCCAGTATTGGTAGTAGGCCAGCCACTCGTCGGCCAGGGCCCGGTTGAGCTCCCCGATGAGCTTTCCCGTGTCCATGCCGACTATCTCGGTCCCTTTCGTACCCATAGCGACTCCTTTTTTAATTTGGGTTTGGCATCACACACGTTCATGGACCAAAGAGGATGCTTTTCAGATAGGGTAGCATATCCGGGTCGTTTCGGTGGTTGAAGCGGAACTCCATTTCTCTGATGAACAGGTGGAAGTTTCGCTTGAAGCCGCCGTGATAGACC
>DATKYS010000107.1 GCA_035528375.1 bacterium | reverse complement strand
ACCTGACCCCGGAGTGCTGGACCGAGATGGCGGTCGGCGTTCCCAAATCGGCGCACAGGCTGACACTCACCTTCATGGGCCTGGGGACCGGGTCGGAATTCGGCCTCGGCGGCGTGTGGTTCTTCAACTGATGGAAAAAAGTCTAATGCTCACCGATGAGGATTCCACCGTCGCCCTGGGCGAGCGGATCGGACGCGCCTGCCGCGGCGGCGAGACCCTCCTGTTGACCGGGGAGCTGGGCTCGGGGAAGACGACCTTTGTCCGCGGGGTGGCGCGGGGTCTGGGGATAAACCGGGGGGTGAGGAGCCCCACCTTCCAGCTCCTGCGCGAGTACCACGGACGGTTGACCCTCTACCACGCCGACCTGTACCGGTTCGAGGCCGGGGGGGATCCGACGGCGGAGCTGGGCCTGGACGAGCTCCCGGGACCGGAGGGGGTGCTGGCGGTAGAGTGGGCCGAACGCGGTTTTCTAGACGTCGGCGGACTGCGCATCGCACTCGACTTCGAGGGGACGGGGCGCAGAGCGGTCCTCACGACCACCGACGCGGGGCACCTGCACCTCTTGGCGGGGGTGGAAAGTTGGAACGTCTGATCGCCCTGGCCACGGCCACCCGCCGCGGCGGCGCCGCCCTCTTCGAGAATGGCGAACCCGTCGCCCGGCGGGAGATCGCGCCGACCGAGACCGGCGGGGCGAGGCTCCTTTCCGCGGCGCGGGGCTGCCTGGAAGAAACCGACCTGACCTGGGAAAATTTATCCGCCGTCGCCGTGGCTCTGGGACCCGGCTCCTTCACCGGCATCCGGGTGGGGCTGGCCACCGCCCTGGGGCTGGTGGAATCTCTCGGATTGAAGCTCATCGGGGTGGGCAGTCTGGACTGCATCGCACGCGGGGCAAAGGGGGAGTTGCGGGAGGGAGAGACCGTCTGCGCCACCCTTCCGGCGGGGGCGGGGCTCTACTACGCACAGCTTTTCCGGGACGGGGAGCCGCTCGGCGGGTGTGGGCTTGTTCCCGCGGGCGAACTCGGCGCGCGCTACCCGGCCGGGGCGTACATCGGCTCGGACCTCGAATTTATAAAAAAAACGGCCGGTCGAGTCCTCCGCCGACCCGACTGGGTGTCCCCGGTACACCTGGGGACACTGGCCTGGGAGCGTCTCGTCCGGGGGGAGACGGACGACCCGGCGCGCATCAGGCCGCTGTACGTGAAACGACCGGCGGCCCGACCGACGCCTCGGTGAGCGGAAAGTCAGATGGTGACGGAGTGTCCACTCTCCCTTCTAAGAAGAAACATCCGCTCACGGTCTAGGGTGAGGGCTTACCGCATTCTACCTCTCCCTGTGGGAGCGACGCGCCGACGGGCCGGGGTGAGGGCTACCTTAGATAAAAAAACGGGCCGACCTGAACGGCGCGCCGTCGGTCGGCCCCTACGTCATCGCAAAGCACCCGGCGCGACCGATACGGACACACCGCCGCCGAACAAGGCGAATACAGAAAAACCCCGCTTTCACGCGGGGTTTCTTTTTTTACGGAAATCACGAGGACGGTTCGTCCTCGTCCGCTTCGCCGGCCTCCTCGTCCTCGACCTCGAAGGAATCCTCGGGCTGTTCTTCCGTCTCGGCCGGTTCCTCCTCGACGAGTATTTCCTCGGCGTGGGCCCGGGCCTCGTCCAGGCTCTGGTGGCCGCCGATGTAGAGGAGCGGCTCGGGCACGTCCTCGGGCAGGCCGGCCCCGTGCTCGTCACCCTCGGCCACGACCCAGACCTTGGCCTGGGCCATCAGGTCCTGCTGGAAGCGGATGGGGATGTGGTAGGCGCCCACCTGCTTGATGTGGTCCTCCAGGACCACCTGGTGGCGGCCGATCTCGATGCCCTTGGCGGCCAGGAGCTTGACGACCTCGTTCTCACCCACCGAGCCGTAGAGCCGGCCGGTGTCGCTGGCCTTGCCTGCCACGGTGAAGCTCAGCGACTCGATCCGGCCGACGAGCTCCTCGTGCTGTCCGCGCATCAGGTCCAGTTTCCGGTTGTGGGCCGCGCGCTCGATCTCGACCTGCCTGCGCGCGCCGGAGGTCACTTTCATCGCGAACTGCCTGGGAATCAGGTAGTTGCGGGCGTAGCCGTTCTTGACCCGGACCACGTCGCCCCGTTTCCCGAGGTTCGGCACGTCCTGACGGAGAATCACTTCCATAAATTCACCCGGTTTGACTCGAACGACGCCGGCTTTTTCGCCGACGGGTTAATGGCGGTGGTACTCGAGGCGGAAGGGAATCTGACCCAGGATGCGCGCGCGCTTGATGGCGGCGCTCAGTTGACGCTGGTGCTTGGCGCAGCTTCCGGTCGTCCGGCGGGCGCGGATTTTGCCCCGCTCGGTGACGTAGCGGCGGATGATCTCCAGATCCTTGTAATCAATGTCCTTGACCCCGTCCTTGCAGAAGCGGCAGGTCCGCTTGCGCAGGATGCGTTTTTTCATCTTCTTCTTGCCCACGTTCATACCTCGCCCTAGAAGGGGATGTCGTCGTCGGAGAGCGGCTCCATCTCGTTGCCCTTGGGCGACGAGTCATCGGCGTCGGGCTTCCGCCCACCCGGACCACGGCTGAGAAACTGGAAATTCTCGATTACGACGTCGAGCTTGGACCGTTTGGCGCCCGTTTCCTTGTCCTCCCAGGTGCGGTACTGCAACCGCCCCTCAATAAGGATCGGATCGCCTTTCTTGATGTATTCACAAATAACTTCAGCCTGACGCGCCCAGGCGGTGCAGTCCACGAAGGCGGTGTCCTCCCGCTGCTCCCCCTCGCGGGTCTTGAACTTGCGATTGACGGCGAGGCCCACCGTGGCCACCGCCTGCCCGCTGGCCGTATACCGGAGCTCCGGGTCCCGGGTCAGATTGCCGACAAGAATCACCCTGTTAAAACTGGCCATGGTCGCCCCCTTTTCGCCTACTCGCCCCGGCAGGTCAAGAAGCGGATGACGGACTCGTCCAGGCGCAGCTTGGCCTCGATGTCGGCGATACGATCCGGCTCGTTCTTGTGAAAGATCATCAGGTAACGGGCCTGCGTGCGGCGCTTGATCGTGAACGCCAGCCTCTGAACGCCCTGGTCCTTTATCTCGATGCCCTCCCCGAAGAGCTGGCGGAAACTGTCCAGCTTCGCTTCCAGGCGGTCGGCCTCGAGATCGGGCGCCAGGACGATGGTGGTCTCGTAGTCGCGCATTTTCCCCCGTTGGATTCAACTTCGGAGGCGCTACTTTACAACATATGCGCCCTCGGGCGCAAGCCCTAACCCGTCACGGTGGGCAGAATGGGGGCGATGACCAGGCTGATGACGGCCATGAGCTTAATGAGGATGTTGATGGAGGGCCCCACCGTGTCCTTCAGGGGGTCCCCTACGGTGTCGCCGATCACGGCCGCCTTGTGCGCCCGGGAGCCCTTGCCCCCGAAATTGCCCTCCTCGATGTACTTCTTTGCGTTGTCCAGCGCGCCGCCGGAATTGGCGGTGAAAACGCCCACCATCACGCCGGTGACGATGGCGCCGACCAGCACCCCCGCCAGGGCCAAGGGCCCCAAGAGGAATCCGACCAGGACCGGCACGGCGACGGCCGACAGACCGGGTACGATCATCCCGGCGAGGGCGCTCTTGGCGGCGATGTCCACGCATTTCGCCGATTCGGGCAGGACGCCCTCGACGCCGTCCCGGAGCCCGGGAATCTTCTCGAACTGGCGCCGGACCTCGCGGATCATGGCATCGGCCGCCCGGACCACGGCGCGGAAGAGCTGGCTGGCGAAGAAGAAGGGCAGCATGCCGCCGAAGATGAGGCCGGCCAACACCAGGGGGTTGGTCAGGGTCGCCTCCACGGTGGTGCCGATGGTGGTGAGGTAGGCGGTCAGGAGCCCCAGGGCCGCCAGGGCGGCGCTGCCGATGGCGAAGCCCTTGCCGATGGCCGCCGTGGTGTTGCCCACGGCGTCGAGGTGGTCGGTTATCTTACGCACCTCGGGGTCCAGCCCCGCCATCTGGGCGATGCCGCCGGCGTTGTCGGCGATGGGACCGTAGGAGTCCACGCTGACCACCATCCCCGTGGTGGCCAGCATCCCCACCGCGGCCATGGCCACGCCGTACATCCCGGCGACGTGGTGGGCGAGGATGACCGCGCCGGCGAGGATGATGACCGGGACGGCGAGCGATTCCATGCCCACGGCCAGCCCCTCGGTGACGGTGACCGCCGCGTTGGTGTCGCTGGCCTCGGCCAGCCTTTTCACCGGCTTGTACTTCGCGGAGGTGTAGTACTCGCTGGTCAGGCCGATCAGGACGCCGGCTCCGATGCCCGCCAGGATCGCCCAGAAAGGGCCGAGCTTCGCGTAGCCCGCGAAGGGCGTCCCGAGCCAGTTGACCAGGAAGAAGGCGGCCCCGGCGGTCAGCGCCGCCGCCAGGTAGGTGCCGCCGGTGAGGGCCGCCTGGGGGTTTTTCCGACCGACGATTTTCGTGAAGAACACGCCCAAAACACTCGCCACCGTCCCCATCGCGCCCACGGCCAGCGGTAGGAGCATGAGGCTCCGGTCCACCGCGCTCAGGCTGATCGCCGCGGCGAGGGACATGCTGGCGATGATGCTCTCGACGTAGCTCTCCAGGAGGTCCGCCCCCAGACCGGCCACGTCGCCCACGTTGTCGCCCACGTTGTCGGCGATGACGGCGGGGTTACGGGGGTCGTCCTCGGGGATTCCGGCCTCGACCTTGCCCACCAGATCGGCGGCCATGTCGGCGCCCTTGGTGAAGATGCCTCCGCCGGAGCGGGCGAAGAGCGCCATCAGCGAGGCGCCCATGGCGAAGCCGTTGACTATCCCCGCCTGGCGCAAAAGCTCGGCCTGCTCAACTTTTCCGCCGATGAAGATGTCCGGGGCGAAGAGCCAGATGACCCCGGCCAGCCCCAGAAGCGACAGGCCGACCACGGAGAGCCCCATCACGGCGCCGCCGGAGATGGCGATGCCGAGGGCCGGCTTGACCCCCTCCCGGGCGGCTTGGGTCGTACGGGAGTTGGCCCGCGTCGCGATGGTCATGCCGATGAAGCCCGCCCCCGCGCTTACCAGCGACCCGAAGGCGAAGGAGACCGCCGTACGCCAGCCCAGGCCCGTCCAGGCCATCCCGCAGCCGAGGAGGAGGATGATGAGCCCCACGGTGCGGTACTCGCGGCTCAGGAAGGCCTGCGCACCGCGGCGGATCTGACCGGAGATGGCTACCATCGAAGGCGTGCCCTGGGGCTTGCGCAGGACGCCCACCGCGAAGAGAACCACGAATACGAGGGCCAGCGAACCGCCGATTAAAGGCCAGGCCAGAAACATACCCTCTCCGTTTCCGAAGTCATCTACGTCTCGGGCTCGTTTTCCGACGAGCCTTCCTCACCCTGCACCCGGGCGTTCACACGGGCCATGGCCTTCTGCCAACCTTCCCGCTCCAGGAGGATCAATCCCTCCACGACCCGTTCGAGGACCCCGCCGACCTCGCGGAGGCGCTCCTCGGTGAAGGGTGAGAGGACGAATTCCGCCAGGTCCGCCCACTCGGGCGCCGGCCCGCACCCGATACGCATCCGGGGAAAATTCTCGCCGATGTGGGCGACGATGTCCTCCAGGCCGTTGTGGCCTCCCGAGCCGCCGGACGGCCTGAGCCGGAGCGCGCCGAAGGGGATGTTCACGTCGTCGCAGATTACCAACGACCCCTCGGGTGGGGTGTCGGTCTCGCGCAAAAGGCAGGACACCGACCGTCCCGAGAGGTTCATGTAGGTCTGCGGTTTACACAAGTGGAGCCGCCGCCCGGCGAGGGAAATTTTGCCGGTCAGGCTCTCGCACACCCGTCGCCAGCTCCGGAGCCTGCCGCGGCGGGCCAACTCGTCCACCGCTATGAAGCCCAGGTTGTGGGGGGTTTCGGCGTAGCGTTCGCCGGGATTGCCCAGACCGACGACGAGCACCTACTCCGCCGCCTCTTCCTCGGCGGCGCCCTCCTCGCCCTCGACGGGGGCCTCCTCACCCTCGAGGACCACGGCGGCCTCCTCCTCGGTGATCAGGCGCGGCCG
Organism: bacterium; assembly: GCA_035528375.1. Lineage (NCBI taxonomy): Bacteria > bacterium. The sequence continues at coordinate 1,572 of DATKYS010000107.1, read as the reverse complement.
ACGCACGTGGACCACCGTGTCGTGCACCTCGGTGATGAACTCGACGCCGGACGGGGCCGCCAGGTCGGAGACGTGGATGGACTCGTCCAGGTCGAGGTTGGAAACGTCCACCTCGATGGAGTCGGGCAGATTGCCGGGCAGGCAGGAGATGTTTATCTCCCGCAGCGTGTGCTCCAGCATGCCGCCCTCCTTCACCCCCGGAGAGGAGCCGGAGAGGATGATGGGAATCGTGGTGTGGATGGGCTTGTTCATGGAGATGCGGTAGAAGTCCACGTGGAGGGGTTCCTCGGTCACGGGGTCCTGTTGAATCTCGGCGATGATGGTCGGGTAGACCGTTTTTTCGACCTCGAGGTCCACGATGAAGTTGTGCGCCTCGTGGGGCTTCACGGAATGGATCAGGACCTTCGAGTCTAAGGCGATGTGGAGGGTTTCCGGGACCTCGTTGCCGTAGATGATGGCCGGCACGCGACCGGTGCTGCGGAGCTTGCGAGCGCCGCCCTTGCCGCTGACCTCGCGCTTCTCGGCCTGTAAACTAACCCGTTTCATCTCAACCTTCCCGCGCTCTGGCGCACTTCTCGTGAGCGGTTCCCGGGCACCGCCGGGGTTGCAAGTCAGCGGGGCATTTTAGCACACCGACGCCGCCCACCGCAACCAATTTCCCCTTGACACCCCTCACGGTCTGCCCCTATCATTATTTGCCTTCCGGGGGGCCCATAGCTCAGTTGGTCAGAGCCACCGGCTCATAACCGGTTAGTCCCAGGTTCGAGTCCTGGTGGGCCCACCAGCGCGGCGCGCTGGACCGCGGTTCCGCGACGAAGGGTGGATTACTTCCAGAGGTTAGCCCCGCGAGCGAAACCGCAATAAAAAAAAGAGCCGAACGAAATCTCCTGTTAATTTGACCTGGCTCATAGCTCTGGCGGCCGGGAATCGTCACCCGTCTCCGCCCCCCCAGAGGGGGAGAAACCGGTCGAAGTCCCGGCACGCGGGAATCGCCCCTCGAATATAGAGCACTTCCCCCGCGAGGTTGCCCTCCCTAGAGGGAGGGTTGGGTGGAAAGAGGCTGAGAATTAGAATAACGTATCGCACGCGGCGGTGGCCGTCGAATTGAAATAACCTCCCCCCGCGACTGTGCCCCCCCAAGATGGGGGGGATGGGGGAATAAAGAGTAACGAATAGAAGAACCGCCCCGCACGCGGCGGTGGCCGTCGAATTGAAATAAACTCCCCCCGCGAGGTTGCCCCCCAAGATGGGGGGGGATGGGGGAATAAAGAGTAACGAATAGAAGAACCGCCCCGTACGCGGCGGTGGCCGTCGAATTGAAATAACCTCCCCCCGCGACGGTGCCCCCCCAAGATGGGGGGGATGGGGGGGTTGAGAAATTAGGTGATTTAAAAGCGCCCCGCACGCGGGAACTGACACTCGATTAAAAAAGAAGGCATCACACACGTTCATGGACCAAAGAGGATGCTTTTCAGATAGGGTAGCATATCCGGGTCGTTTCGGTGGTTGAAGCGGAACTCCATTTCTCTGATGAACAGGTGGAAGTTTCGCTTGAAGCCGCCGTGATAGACC
>DATKYS010000106.1 GCA_035528375.1 bacterium | reverse complement strand
AGGGCGGTGGTGCGCAGGACGTCGCCCAGGGCGCCCAGCTTGATGATTAAAATCTCCGCGCCGCGTGGGGCGTGGTGCGGGCAGTCCGGGCAAAGGCGCTTGAACCGGCAGGGCCGGTCGCCCAGATACCAGCGGCAGTCGGTGCTGGCGTGCCGGTCGGTCATCTTCCACCCACGGGTGAATCGGAGAAGGACGTCACTGGGCCGGCTGATGGGGGATGTAGGGGGAGAGCCCGTACTTCTCCTGCAGCTCGGCGGCGGTCCCGGCGGCCTCCTCCGGGTCGTGGAACGGCCCGACCCGGACGCGGTACAGCGGCTTTTCGTCGGAGGCCAGGGGCTCGACGACGTAGGCCCGATACCCGTCGGCGCCCAGTTTATCCGCCAGGCTGCTGGCGTTCTCCGCCTCGCCGAAGGCCCCCACCTGGACCGAGTAGGTCACGTTGCCATCGGTAGAACCGCTTCCCGCCACGGTGTGCTGGCCGTTGCCCTCCATGATTTTGACCAGCTCGGGCGGGAGCTCCAGGGGCTGCTCTTCGGGCGCCTCACCCTCGGCCACCTCGCTCGGCATGACGACGAGCTCCCCTTCACTGGTGTAGAAGACGAGCTCGCGGGTGTTTTCCCCGTCGGGGTTCACGTCGGGGGCCTCCACGAGGACCTCCTGGGCGTCCTCGGCCTCCTCGGTGGCCTTTTCACAGGTCTGGGTGAGGAGGAAGGTCCCGCCGGCGACGATTATCACCAGGGCCAGAATCAGCCCGGTGAAGGCGATCCCGGCCTTTTTCCTCGCGGGCGGCATCGGTTCACCGTACTGGAGATTACCCACGGCCGACCTCCTGAACGAGCTCGAACGCCGTCGTGCCGAGTCCCAGCCTCTGAGCCTCGACTAGCTGGACCCCCGCGTCCACGTCCCGGTATATATGACGGAATTTGTCCTCTCCAGGTTCCGCGCCCTCGGCCGCCGAGCCGGGTAGGGCGGGGGCCTCGTTGACCAATCGCCAGCTCGCGGCGTCCACGGCCACCGGGTCGGTGCCGGCCAGGATGCCCAGGTCGGCCACCAGGGGCGGCCCGTTGAAAGGGTAGCAGTCGCAGGCCGGGCTCACGTCGGTGACGAAGTTGACGAAGAAAACCTTGCCCCTGACGGTTTTCACCAGGGCGGCGGCGTACTCGGCGATGCGCCGCTGCACCTCGGCCGGCGCCCGGTCCCACTTGAAGCGGATGGCGTTTTCCGGGCAGGACATGAGGCAGTGGGCGCAGCCGGTGCAGCTCGTTTCCAGGATTGCGGCGGTCCCGTCTTCGATTCTTATCGCCTCGGAGGCGCACCACTCCAGGCACCGGCCGCAACCCGTGCAGCGCTTTGCGTCCACGAAGGGCTTGGATTGGTTGTGCAGGTAGAACTTGCCCGCCTTGGTGGAGCAACCCATGCCCAGGTTCTTGAGCGCCCCGCCGAAACCGGTCAACTCGTGGCCCTTGAAGTGGCTCAGGCAGACCAGGGTGTCGGCCTTGGCCACGGCGGCGGCCAGGTGCACCGGCGGGTTCCCCTCCACGGGCGACGGCACCGTTACGGCCTCGTCGCCTTTCAGGCCGTCGGCCGGGAGGAAGGGCGCGCCGGTGTTCACGCCGGCGAAACCGTGGCGCTCCGCCGTGCGCATGAGGTCCAGCCCGTTGCGGCGCCGGCCGGTGTAGAGTGTAGTCGAATCGGTCAGGAACGGCTTACCCCCGAGCTCCCGAACCAGGTCCACCACCGCCTCCGCGTAGGGGGGGCGGATGTAGGCCAGATTGCCCGGCTCGCCCACGTGGAGCTTGATCGCGGTGATGTCGCCCTCGCCGATGACGCCGGCCAGGCCGGCAGTCCTCAGCATTGGGACGAAGAGGGTCAGGGAGCTTTTCCGGCGGCTCTCGGTCAGGCACAACAGATGCACCCGGGAGGCCATCCTCACCTCACTTTTTCGCGATTATAGCGGCAAAGCGGGTTTCTGTAAAGCAATGCAAAGGCGGTCCGTCCGGACCGCCGCCCCCGCCGAACAAACGTTCGGTTCATCGCTCGTCCTCGGGCGGTACCTCACCGAGCCAGTCGTAGTCCTTCCCGATGCGGGAGAATCCCGGGAATTTCTCGAAATCGTGCAGGTCGTCCTCGGCGGTCTTGCCCAAGAGGCCCACCCGGACGAGCTCGAAGACAATCTTGCCGAAATCCAGCGGCTTCTTGACCCCCCACTCGGCAAAAACCTCGCCGGCGAGCGGCCCGAAGTGGTTGCGGCCCAGGTCAACCAGCCCGACGAGGAGCTCCTGCCCCGTGATGTGCCGCGGCTCGGAAAGCCGGCCGACGAGGTGACCCACCGCGGCCAGGACGAAGCGGTAGGCCCGGTGCGAGTAACTATGGTCGAGGTCGCCGAAGACCTCGTCGAACTTGTCCAGGGGCTCACTCATGGCGTGGTAAGTCTACCCGATGCGGGGACCGGGGGCAAGGGCTTACCCCCCGAAGGGGTCGTCGAACCAGAGCCGCCCCAGGCGGAAGTGGGCGAACAGGACGAGGGCCGCGCTCCAGCCGGCGAGCTGGACCAGCTCGAAGGGGTAGCGGGTGACGGCGTGGAAATCGGCCATCGCGGTGTGGTCGGCGAAAAGGGGCAAGAGCGCCGGCAGCGCGTAGTAGAGCGGATCCCACAAAAGGGGGAGCCCGAAGGAGACCCCGACCACGACGAGCCCTACGCCGGTCGCGGTTGGAACCGACAGGTGCAGCCGGAGGAAGTAGCCCAGCGACGTCATGAATAAAAGACCGGGGAAAAGGAGGAGCACCGCGTCCAGGATTAAAGCGTAAAAGCTGCCCGTCGCGGCCCAGAGCACGATCCCCGCCGTCAGTGAAAGGAAGAGGAGCGCGGTGAGGGCCAGGACCAGCGCGGCCAGGAGGCGCCCGAAGAGGTACGTGAAGCGGCCCGAGGCCCGGGTGGCGCCGAAGAAGAGCCACGGCGTTCCGGTGGCCTCGCCGGCGGCGTCCATGCCGAAGAAGAACCCCAGGACGAGGCTCAGGGGGAAGTAGGCCAGCGACTGGAGGTTGCGGGTGAGGAGGACGAGCTGCTGGCCCAGGGGGGCCTCGATGAGGCGCCCCGTCAGGGCCAGGCCGGAAACGATGAGCGCGCCGAGCCCGACCAGGTACGCCAGAAGGAGCCGCCGCCGCCGGAGGGCGTCCACGACGCCGTAGGTGAACCAGACACCGATCATCGGTCGCCGTCCAGGTACAGGCACGAGGACGGCCCGAGAAGCGCGCGAAGGGAGTCGAAAATTTTCTCCCGCATACCGGCGTCCAGGCCGGCGAGGGGGTTATCCGCGATAATCACCACCGGCTCGGTGGCGAGGGCCGTCGCCAGGCCCAGCTTGGCCCGGTCCGGCCCGCTCAACTTTCCAGACGGTCCGTCGCCTTCCGACAGGCCCAGCGGAGCGAGCAGCCGTTGGGGATCGTAGAGTCTCGACCCGCCCGTGCGTGCGGCCAGGAGCAGGGCCTCGGCGGGGGTGAGGGAGGGGAAGGGCGGTTCGCCGAGCCAGACGGCGACGCGGTTCCGCGGCGGCGTGTTCCGGACGACGAGGGTGACGGGAGGCGCGGAGCCCGGCACCCAACCGTCGGGGGGCAGGAGCATCCGCCCCCGGTGGCGCCGGGCGGTCAGGACGGCCCGGACGAGGGACCGGCGCTCGCCCCGGAGCAGGGTGAGTGTGGCGAGGCCGCCGGCCGACAGGCTCAGGTTGATCGGCTCCTGGGTGGGGCTGGCGACGAAATCCACCAACTGGAAGACGGGCTCGTCGTTCAACGGGGTTCCCACTCGTTTAATGCCCGTGGTCCTTGTCCCAGCAGCACTTCTTGTACTTCTTCCCCGAGCCGCAGGGGCAGGGGTCGTTACGGCCCAGCTTTTTCCCCTCCTCGTCGAGCTTGCTCTTCCGCGATGTCTTCCCCGAGGAGGGCTGCTGCCCGGCGCCCGGCTCCGGCGTGTTGGCGAAAGATTCCTGCCGCCGGCGGGCCCGCTCAGCGGTCTGCGAGGTGAGGCGGTAACGGAAGAAGCGGTTGACCACCTCGTCGTTGACCGTGTCCATCATCTCGCTGAAAGCCTCGAAGGCCTCCTTCTTGTACTCGACGAGGGGGTCGCGCTGACCGTAGGAGCGCAGGCCGATGCCCTCCCGCAGGGCGTCCAGGTAGTTCAGGTGCTCCTTCCAGGCGGTGTCCAGGTGGGACAGGAGCACGAAGCGTTCCAACAGGTGCATCTGGTCCGGCTCGTACTCGGACTCGCGCATCTCGTAGGCCTTCTCGATTCCGAAGCGCAGGGTCTCGTAAAGCCCCTCTCGCCCTTTATCCCGGGCCGTGGACTCCAGCTCCTCGGGCTTCAACAGGGCGGGGAAGGTGGTCATGTACCAGCCGCGCAGGCCGTCCAGGTCCCAGTCGTCGGCGGGGAGGTCGTCGGAGGCGATTTCGTCCAGCTTGACCTCGACGGCCTCCTCCATCAGGCCGAGGATGTGGTCCTTGAGCTCGCGCCCCTCGAGGATGCGGCGCCGGAGCTCATAGATGACCTCGCGCTGCTTGTTGACCACGTCGTCGTACTCCAGGGTGCGCTTGCGGACGCCGTAGTGGTAATCCTCGACGCGCTTCTGGGCCGTGCCGATGGTCTTGGTGATGAGCGGGTGGAAGATGGGCTCACCCTCCTCGACCCCGGCGCGCTCCATGGCCGTGGCGATGCGCTCCGAGCCGAAGAGGCGCATCAGGTTGTCCTCCACGGAGAGGTAGAACCTGGAGGAGCCGGAATCGCCCTGGCGCCCGGAGCGGCCGCGGAGCTGCCGGTCAATGCGGCGGGCGTCGTGGCGTTCCGTACCGATGATGTGCAGGCCGCAGGGTACGAGCTCGGTGTTCTTGGAGAAGTTGCGCAGGGCGGAGTCGTCCGACGGCGGATTCCCCGGGTCCACCACCAGGCCGCAGGGCATCTTGTAGGCGGCCGGAGGGGCCTTCTGCGTTGCACTTTCGCATTGGGCCAGAATTTTCGGGCAGGTGGAGCATTCGTAGGCGTGAATCTCGCCATCGGCCGTCTCGCGGCGGCACCTTATGCAACAGAGCCCCTTCCCGGCCAGGGGGTGGTCCTCGGGGTAGAGGCACCAGACGACGCCGGACCCGAGCTTGATGTCGGTGCCGCGGCCCGCCATGTTGGTGGCGATGGTCACCCGACCCGCCTGGCCCGCCTCGCGCACAATCTCCGCCTCGCTCTGGTGTTGCTTGGCGTTGAGGACGCTGTGGGGGATGTTCTGCCGTTTCAGCAGCCGGGAGAGGGTCTCCGAGACGTCCACCGAGACGGTGCCCACCAGGACCGGCCGGCCGGCCGCGCGTATCTTTTCGATTTCCTCGATGACCGCCGCGTACTTCTCCCGCCGGCTCTTGTAGATGAGGTCGTCGTAATCCACCCGGCGGACCGGCTCGTTGGTGGGGATGACGTTGACCTCGAGCTTGTAGATGTCGCCGAACTCCTGGGCCTCGGTCTCGGCGGTGCCGGTCATCCCGGCGAGCTTTTCGTAGAGCCGGAAGTAGTTCTGCAGGGTGATGGTGGCGAGGGTTATGGTCTCCCGCTCTATCTGCACCCCCTCCTTGGCCTCCAGGGCCTGGTGGAGCCCCTCGGAGTAGCGCCGGCCCGGCATCAGCCGCCCGGTGAACTGGTCCACGATGAGCACCCGGTTGTCCTTGACGACGTAGTCCACGTCGCGCTCGTAGAGCGTGTAAGCCTTGCAGAGCTGGATGATGTTCTGGATTTCCTCCGTGCGCAGGGCGGCATCGTCTATGACCGTTTTGCGGTGCTCCTCCTTCTGCACGGGGTCCATCTCCAGGGCGTCCACCTCCTCCATGAGGGCGTCTATGTCGGGCATGGTGAAGCGTTCGGGGGTGCCCGGGGAAAGGGCCTGACGCCCCTTCTCGGTGAGGTCGGTGGCGAAGGATTTCTCCTCGATGGAGTAGAAGAGCTCCTCCTTGAAATCCGAGAGGCCCTTGGAGACCATCAGTTCGTTCTCCACCCCCTGGATCTGGCGCTGGATCGTCGGGTCCTCCAGTATCTTCAACAGGCGCCGGTTCTTCGGGGAGCCCAGCCGGACCAGCAGCAGCTTTTCGGCGCTAAGCCGGTCGGATTCGGAGGTCTCGTCCTTCATCAACTGGTCGGCCTCGGTCAGGAGCTTGGTCACCTGGGTGTGCTGCTTGCGGAAGAGCTCGCGGACGAGGGGGTTGAGCTTGTCGAAGCGGTGGGTGGACTCGGGGGCGGGTCCGGAGATGATGAGGGGCGTGCGCGCCTCATCTATTAGCACCGAGTCCACCTCGTCCACGATGGCGAAGTAGTGGCCGCGCTGGACGAGCTGCTCGGGGGTAGTGGCGGTGCCGTTGTCGCGCAGGTAGTCGAAGCCGAACTCGTTGTTGGTGCCGTAGGTGATGTCGCAGGCGTAGGCCACCCGGCGTTCCTGCGGCTCCATGTCGTGCTGGATGCAGCCCACGGTGAGCCCGAGGGTGTTGTAAACGCCGCCCATCCAGGCCGCGTCTCGTTTCGCCAGGTAGTCGTTGACGGTCACCAGGTGGGCCCCGCGGCCGGGGAGGGCGTTCAGGTAGAGGGGCATGGTGGCCACCAGGGTCTTGCCCTCGCCGGTGGCCATCTCGGTGATGGCGTTGCGGTGCATGAAAATGGCGCCGATGAGCTGCACATCGAAGTGCACCATGTCCCATACCGTGTCGTGCCCCACAACGTCCCAGCTCGCGCCGAATTTTTTCAGCACGTGGCAGGCCGTCTTGACGCCCGCGTAGGCCTCGACGAGGGTGTCGTCGTCCAGCGCCTCGTCCCAGTATTCCTTCTCCGGGGTGCCCTTCTCCTTCGCCTCGTTCCACCCCTCCCGCAACCGTCGCTGCAATCCCCTGGTCCAGCGGGTGAGGGCGGCGATCCAGCGGCGCAGCTCGGGGTCGGTGAAGTTTTGGGCTATCCCGACCAGCTCGGCGTCGGGGTCGGCCTCCTCGAAGCAGGCGCGGAAATTGCTGTCCTGCAGGTTGACGAGTTCGTCAAAGTGGGCATTTATCCGGTCCACGAGGGGCAGTACGCGTTTGACGTCGCGGCTGAACTTCGTGCCGAAGACCTTTTTTAGAAGCCCCATGGGTTGGCGCCTAGCCTTGATTTTTTAGGAACCGGTCCGTGTTTTTTTACCTGTCGGGGCCGGTCCCGGTTAAATTTATTGGGTAAAAACACCCCGTGGACGGTGAGAAGTACCCCCCGCTCCGTGATTTTGGTTGCCCGAGAAAACGGAGTCGTGCCCCCGGTAAAAAAGTGTACCACGCTCCACGCGGGTAGAACAAGGTGTACGGTATCACGAGTCCCACGGTTCCCTTTGCCGGGTCGGGTGCAAGGGCTTCATCGGTTGACTTTAAACCGGGCGGTGTGTTAGCTTAACCCCAAGTATATCCCCAAGTTGCGTTTCCGGTCCCCGGGGGATTTTCAAGGTCATTTCCGCCCAGGGCCTCCCACGACCGATCCGGCTTCGGGGAGGGGGGTGCGGTAGGGGTTCGATTCTCTCAACGACCGGGCAATCTATGAACTTTACCAACAGGTCGTCGCTCCGTATCTCCGCGGTTGTCATCCTGACCTTCCTCCTGACGACGTCGGCCCTGGGCGTATCCTCGAAGTGGGTGGCGCGGGCCGACGCCGACATTGAGGCCAATCGGGTCGTCGAGTCCAGCCCCTGCCTCGTGGATCTTGACAACGACGGGCGCCCCGAGGTCGTCATCGGTTCCGGTGGCGGCCGTGTTTATGCCTACCGCTCGAGCGGCGGCTCCTTCCTCATCTCCTGGTTCGTCCAGACCGGCGGACCCGTCTTCAGTTCGCCGGCGGCGGGAGACATAGACGGGGACAGCCGACCCGAGATAGTCTTCGGCTCCGAGGACGGCAAGGTGTACGCCGTCGAAAACTCGGGGACCAGCGTTCCGGGGTGGCCCAAGACCACCGGGGGTTCCGTCCGCGGCTCCGCGGTCATCGCGGACCTGGACGACAACGGCTACGCGGATGTCCTCATCGCCAGCCAGGACGGCTACCTCTACGGCTGGGACTACCGCGGCTACGCTCTTCCCGGTTTCCCCTACAACCTGGGCGCCCCCAGCGAGAGCTCCCCCACCGTGGGCGACATTGACGACGACGGCAGGCTGGAGATTCTTATCGGCGACGACAACGGCCTGGTCCACGCCCTCAACCACGACGGAACCGTCCTTGAGGGCTGGCCCCAGCACACCGATTTCTCCGTGAAGAGCTCGCCGGCCCTGGGCGACTTGGACTCCGACGGATACCTGGAAATCGTCGTCGGCAGTTACGACTTCAAGGTTTACGCCTGGAGGCCCGACGGGACGCTCATGTCGGGCTGGCCGGTGACCACCGAGTACCGCATCTTCCAATCGTCACCCGCCTTCGCCGACGTGGACGGCGACGGCAGCGTGGAGGTGGTCATCGCCTCGGGCGACGGACGGGTGTACGCCTTCAAGGACGACGGGCGCCTGGTGCCCGGCTTCCCTCTCGAGGCTACCACGGTGGACGGCGGCTCTCCCTCCCCGATAAAGGGCTCGACCAGCATCGGCGACATAGACGGCAACGGCTACATAGACATCGTCGTCGGCGCCGAGGACGGCGTCATCTACGCCTGGGAGACCACCGGCATCGAGGTTTCCGGCTTCCCCTGGACCGGGATGCAGGGCTTCCCCATACGGAGCACCCCCGCCATAGGCGACCTGGACGGCAACGGCGCCACCGAGATAGTCTACGGCACGAACTTCGCCGGGAAGATCGAGTGCCTCGAGATGGGGAGCGGGTCGTACAGGGTGGCGAACCAGCCCTGGCCCATGTTCCTGAACAACCCCTCCCACGTCACCCTCTTCGGTCACGGCGAGGTGCCCGATGTCACCATAGACCCCATCGAGGGCGAACAGACCGGCGACATCGTGGTTCACTACCACATCGAGGACCGCCAGAGCGACCTGGTGGACCTCGAGGTGCTGTTCACCGACGACTCGGGGTTCTACTGGCACTACGCCTCGACCACGGGTCAGGTGGAGGGATTGTCCAAGAGCCAGTACAACGGTACCCTCACCTGGCACAGCCGTGAAGACCTGGACCATGTAGAGGACACCGATATCAAGATCAAGCTCATGCCCAAGGATCAGACGGGTCTGGGGCGCGCCATCGAGTCCTCCATCATCCACCTGGACAACAACAACCCGCCCCGGGTGGTTTTCGAGCCTCTGGAAGGCGAGCAGACCGAGGACGTATTCATAGACTACAGGCTGGAGGACGACGAGGCGGACGAGCTTTCCTTCGTGGCCGAGTACTCCATTGACGGCGGCGCCACCTGGCACGAGGCCTGGATCGAGGGCAACACCGACTACATAGACAAGGCCCACTACACCGACCAGCTGTGGTGGGATTCCATGGCCGACCTGCCCAACCTGAACGTGGACAAGTGCATCTTCTCCGTTACACCCTCGGACCGCGATTCCGGCGAGCGGACAGTCCTGGGCCCCTTCGTCCTGGACAACAACCAACCGCCGTCAATGTACGTGGAGAACCTCACCGGCGAACAGTACGGCGGCGTGGACATCAGCTTCGAGGTTATGGACGAGGAGGGCGACTCCTGCAGCCTGGTGTGTTATTTCTCCAAAGATTTCGGCCAGACCTGGAACGAGGCCACGGTGGAGGGCAAGCTCGCCGGCGTCCCCTCTTCCCCGGACGGCTCCAAGGGCGTCCTGGTCTGGCGTTCCGACAAGGACCTGCCCGCGCTGGACGAGTCGGCCATCCAGTTCCGCATCATCGCCAGCGATCTGGACGAGGGTGAGGAGGACGACACCGTCCCGTTCCAGGTGGACAACAACGCCCCGCCGTCGGCCCGGGTGGTGGACATCACCCAGGAGGTGACGGGAGACGTTCTGCTGACCTTCTCCATAGACGACATCGAGGACGACATCTGCGACATCGTCCTCGAATATTCCCTGGACGGCGGCTCCACCTGGAAACCGGCCACGACGAAGGAGTCCATCGAGCCGCTGGACAGGTCCCTCGTCCGCGGCTACGACTCGGCGCTGCCGAGCCTGACCGTCACCTGGCTCTCGGTCACGGACGCCGACCAGGTGGATTCCCCGGGTACGATGCTCCGCCTGACCGCCCAGGACAACGACGTCAGCGAATCGCCCTCCACCACCCTGGCCTTCCGCCTGGACAACGACGCCCCGGCGAGCCTCGTGGTGGACAATATCATCGAGGAGTCCACAGGAGACATCCCGATAAGCTACTCCCTGGACGACCGCGAGCACGACACGCTGGCGATTAACGCCGAGTGGTCCGACGACGGCGGCGTCACCTTCAAGCCGGCCGCGGTGACCGGTCAGACCACCGGGATAGGACCCGACGCGTACCGCGGCGAGATAACCTGGAACTCCATCAAAGACTTCGACGGCCGCGACCAGAAGAACATCGTCTTCCGGCTCACCGTCAGCGACAACGACATCGGCGACACCGCCCAGACCGGCGCGTTCTGGGTGGACAACTCCGAGCCGCCGTCGGTCATGCTCACCGCCATCACCCAAGAGGTGACCTCCGACATACCCGTCAGCTACAAACTCGCCGACCGCGAGGGGGACCCTCTGTCCATCGTCTGCGAGTACTCCGACGACGCTGGTGCGACCTACAAGCCGGCGACGGTGACCGGGCAGACCACGGGCATCTCATCCTCCGCCTACGCGGGCACCATCGTGTGGAACTCGGCTTCCGACACGGGCGGCACCGACCAGACCGACATCCACTTCCGCATCCGGCCCTTCGACAACGACGAGGGCACGACCGGCTCCATCGGCGCCTTCCAGGTGGACAACAGCTTCGAGCCCGCGCTCACCATCGCCACGGTGCTCGAGGGCGAGCAGACCGACGACATAGCCTTCGATTACACCCTGACCGACGTGGAGGGCGACACGCTCTCCATGGTGGCCGAGTACTCCCAGGACGGCGGCAACTACTGGGAGCCCGCCACCACCACGGGCCAACTGACGAAGCTGACGCCGGAGCTCTACCGGGGCCGCGTGGTCTGGAACTCGAAGACCGACCTTCTGGGCGCCGACTTGAACACCCTGGTCTTCCGGCTGACCCCGGCGGACAACGACCCGGGCGAGGAGTCCAGGATCGGACCCTTCCACCTCGACAACAACGCCGTCCCCAGCGCCAAGCTCGACCCCGTCCAGGGCGAACAGGAGGGCGACGTCGTCATCCACTACTCCCTCTTCGACGACGAGGGCGACATTTCGGCCATCCTGCCCGAGTACTCCGCCGACGGCGGCTCCACATGGAAGGAGGCCACCACCAAGGGCCTCACCATCGCCGCCTACACCGGAGAGCTCGTCTGGGAATCGGTGGCGGACATGGACGGCCTGGACTCCACTCAGGTGGTCTTCCGCATTACCCCCGAGGACAACGACACGGGCCAGCCGGGCGTCACGCCCGCCTTCCAGGTGGACGACAACCACGTGCCCAAGGTCAACGTCGCCGATTACGAGCGCGAGCAGACGGGCGACGTGGAAGTGGTTTACAACGTCAACGACCGGGAGAACGACTACGTGAACCTGAAGGTGGAGTACTCGCTGGACGGCGGCGCCACCTTCAAGCCGGCCACCGTCACCGGCATGACCGAGCGCGTCGGCCCCACCCCCTACGAGGGGAGCCTCGTCTGGAATTCGGTGTCCGATATCCGCGGAGTGGATTCCAGCCAGGTCGTCCTGCGCGTCACCCCATCGGACAACGACGTCGGCGAGAGCGGCCAGAACAAGGCCTTCCAGGTGGACAACTCCTCCGAGCCCAGCGTGACCATCGCGGCCATCACCGAGGAGCAGTCAGGCGACGTGGTCGTCTCCTACACCCTGGCCGACGTGGAGGGCGACCCACTGTCCATCGTTCCGGAATTCTCGCCCGACGGCGGCAAGACCTGGAAACCGGCCATGGTCACCGGCGCCGTGGAGGCCATCACCCAGACGGCCTACGCGGGACGCATCACCTGGCAGTCGGCGGTGGACATGGACCGCGTGGACAACTTCCAGACCCACTTCCGTCTGCGCCCCTTCGACAACGACGAGGGCACCTCCTTCGAAATCGGCCCATTCCAGGTGGACAACTCCGACGTGCCGTCCGTCACCGTTACCACTCCCTCGGGCGAGCAGGTCAAGGACGTGACCATCGCGTATCAGATTTCCGACCGCGAGGGCGACCCGATCTCGATCAAACCGGAGTTCAGCCGTGACTCGGGTGGTACGTGGGAGCCGGCGACGGTGACGGGGAAGACGGAGGCCATCGCCCAGTCCGGCTACACGGGATCCCTCGTGTGGAACTCGAAGTCCGATACGGACCAACTCGACCTGTTCGAGGTGCAGTTCAGGCTGACGCCCTCGGACAACGACACGGGCGAGCCCTACGTCACCTCGACCTTCCAGGTGGACAACTCCGACGCCCCGATGGTGGCCTTGACACCGATAACCGCGGAGCAGAACGGCTACGTGAAGGTGGAGTACCGGATTTCCGACCGCGAGGGCGACCCCGTCACCCTCGTTCCCGAGTGGTCCTCCGACGGCGGGAAGACCTGGCGCGAGGCCACCATCACCGCCTTGGCCGACATCGGCCAGCCCGCCGGCATCCAGCCCGCCGGTTACGCGGGCAGCCTGGAGTGGAACTCCAAGCACGACACCGACCTGGTGGATCTGGAAACGGTCACCATCCGCCTCACCCCCGCGGACAACGACGTGGGCGAGCCGTCGGTGACCGGACCCTTCCGCCTGGACAACTCCGACGTGCCGACCATCGCCCTGGTGACCCCCGAGGGCGAGCAGACGAACGATGTCGTCGTCGCCTATAGAATTTCGGACCGCGAGGGCGACCCGATCTCCCTGAAACCCGAGTTCAGCCGCGATCGCGGCAAGACCTGGGAGCCGGCGACGGTGACGGGCCGCACCGAGGCCATCGCGTCGCTCGACTATTCGTCGTCCCTGGTGTGGAATTCCAAGACCGACACGGACATGCTGGACCTCTTCGAGGTGCAGTTCCGTCTGACGCCCTCGGACAACGACACAGGCGAGCCGATCTCCACGGGCGTCTTCCAGGTGGACAACTCCGATGAGCCTTCCATCGTCCTTACCGACATCACCACCGAACAGACGACCGACGTCACCATCGCCTATAAAATTTCGGACCGCGAGGGCGATCCGGTGAACCTGACGCCCGAGTACTCCATAGACGGCGGCGTGACCTGGAAGGAGGCCGTGGTCATCGGCACCATCACCAAGATACAGGCCACCGCCTACTCGGGCAGCCTTGTGTGGAACTCCAAATCCAACATGGACACCCTGGACTCGACCACCGTCGTCTTCCGCCTGACCCCGGCGGACAACGACACCGGCGCCCCCGACCAGACGGCGCCCTTCCAGGTGGACAACTCCGATCCGCCGAGTATCCAGCTCACCGATATCACCACGGAGCAGACCAAGGACGTCACCATCGCCTATCAGATCGCCGACCGCGAGGGTGATCCCGTAAGCCTGACCTGCGAGTACTCCCCGGACGGCGGAGCGACCTGGAAACCGGCCGCCGTCACCGGGCAGACCACCGCCATCGCGTCCTCGGGGTACGCGGGGACCATCGTCTGGAACTCGGCGCTCGACGTGGACGAGCTCGACCTCTTCCAGGTGCAGTTCCGCATCACCCCCGCCGACAACGACGTGGGCGAGCTGGACGCCACGGTCAACTTCCAGGTGGACAACTCCGACCCGCCGTCGGTCGCCCTGGGCGCGGTAGAGGCCGAGGTCTTCGGCGACATCATCATCCCCTACACCCTCTCCGACCGCGAGGGCGACCCGCTCGACATTCTCTGCGAGTTCTCCATTGACGGGGGAAGCACCTGGCGGGCCGCCACAGTGAAAAACGCCACGGAGAAACTGACCGGTGCCGCTTACTCCGGCGACGTGGTGTGGGATTCGTTCACGGACCTCTTCGGCGTGGACGCCGAGGACGTCGTTTTCCGCGTCACTCCGTCGGATAACGACGTGGGAGAAGCGGCCACGGTGAGGTAACCGGCGGTCCGGGGGCAGCGCAGTGTTATATTCCAAACGGCCGCCCCTCCGGCCCCGACAGGGGCGGCCGGTTAGCGTCGGGCATGCAATTATTGTCACCTCTTAAGGGGATGCCATGAAGGCCAGATTGTTGTTGATCGTCATTCTCCTGCTGTTGTCGGGGGCGTCGGCCTTTCGGGTGGACAACAACGAACCGCCGAAAATCGTGCTCACCGACATCACGACGGAGCAGGTGGCGGACGTCGTGGTTGCGTACCAGATATCGGACCGCGAGGGCGACCCGATCTCGATCAAACCGGAGTTCAGCCGCGACTCGGGCGGCACGTGGGAGCCTGCTACGGTGACGGGCCAGACCGAGGCGATTCAATCTTCGGGTTACGACTCGACGCTCACCTGGAACTCGAAGAGCGACACGGACATGCTGGACCTGTTCGAGGTTCAGTTCCGGCTGACGCCCAGTGACAACGACGTGGGCGAGCTGGACGCCACGGCCAACTTCCAGGTGGACAACTCGGACGTGCCCGCGATTACACTGACAACGCCCTCGGGCGAGCAGACCGCCGACGTAACGATTGCTTACAACTTGACGGATCGGGAGGGTGATCCTATCGGCCTGGTTCCCGAGTACTCGGCGGACGGTGGCTCCACATGGAAGGCCGCGACGGTGAGCGGCGCGGTGGAAGCTGTAAAGACCGGTTCCGGCTCACTGACCTGGAACTCCAAGAGCGACGTGGACCAGCTCGACGGCAACTACCTGTTCAGAATAACCCCGTCGGACAACGACACGGGTGAGACGGGCCAGACCACGGCGTTCCAGGTGGACGATTCGGACGTGCCCCGGATATCGCTCAACCCCGTCACCGGCGAGCTCACCGCCGAGGTGGTGATTTCCTTCAACCTCGAGGATCGGGAAGGCGACCCGTGCAGCCTGAAGGCAGAGTTCTCCACCGACGGTTCGACCTGGAAACCGGCGAACGTCACCGGCCAGACCGAGGGCGTCCGGCCGGGCCGGGGGCAGCTCACGTGGAATTCGGCCGGCGACCTGGACCGCGTGGACCTCGAAAAGGCGTACTTCCGCATCACCCCGTCGGACAACGACACGGGCGAGTCGGCCCAGACGGGTCCCTTCCGGTTGGACAACTCGGAGCCGCCGCTCATGGACCTGGACACGCCGTCCGGTGAGCAGACCGGCGCGGTGTCCGTCGGGTACAACGTCTCCGACCGCGAGGGCGACGCGGTGAACCTGATCGTCGAGTACAGCCTGGACGGCGGTTCGAGCTGGAAGCCCGCAACGGTGACCGAGGCGACCACCGGGATCAAGCCCGGCAAGGGCAAGCTGACCTGGCGGAGCGATGCCGACGCGCCCGGCGTGGACGTGAACGCGGCGATGCTCCGGGCCACACCCTCGGACAACGACGAGGGGACTTCGGGTCAGACGGGTATATTCCCGCTGGACAACAATCAACCGCCCACGGCGGCGGTGTCCGTTCCGTCGGGCGCGATATCCGGCCCCGTGGCGGTAACGGTCACGCCCAAGGACCCCGAGGGCGACCCGGTGGACTGCGACCTGGAGTACGACACGGGAGCGGGCTGGACGCCGGCGAGCTACACCGGGAGTCTCGGCGGGATAACCGGCCTCGTCACCGTCACTTGGGACGCCCCGGGTCAGCTCGGCGCCGTTGCGGCCAGCGGCAAGCTGCGTGTCATCCCCGCCGACAACGACACGGGCGAGCCGTCAGAGACGAGCTTCAGCGTGGACAACACCCCGGCGCCTCCGCCGGAGCCGGAGCCCGGGCCCACTCCGGAACCGACGCCGTCGCCCTAGAAATTCTATGCGGAAAATTCCCCTGCTCCTCGTCTCGATGATGACCTGCGCGGTGCTCGGTGCCCCGCGCGTGGTCGCGCTGCCCCTGGAGAACGAGGGGCTGCCCCAGGACGCCTGGTACCTCATGGGGCTGACCGAGTCTCTGGCCTGGCGGCTGAACGAGTCGAACTCCGCCGTGGGCCTCGAATGGCGCACCATGCACCAGGCGCTTCAGGTGCTCCAGATGGGGCGCCAGCGAAACTTCAGCGAGGGGGATCTGGACAGAATTCTGGTGTACCTCAAGCCGGACTACTACCTCCGGGGTTCCTACCTGATAGAACAGCCTGAGAACCCGTTGGGCGACGTGCGCTACTCGGTGGAGGTCGCCTGCCTGACCTACCCGGCCGACCGGGAGCTCTTCAACATCCGCTTCACGGGCGTGGATCTCTTCGCCATCGAGGTGGAGATTTACAAGGAGGTCCGCCTGGCCATCGGCGAACCCCTGACGGAAGAGGAGTCGAAAGAGGCGGAGAACTTGATCACCGACGACGCCGTCGCCTACCGGTGGTACTGCCGGGCCGTCAGCACCGTGGCCAACCCGGCGCAGCAGGCCGATTACCTCATCGAGGCGATCAAGCTCAACCGGGGTTTTCTGGCGGCGCGCCGGGAACTGGCCCGGGCTTACCTCCAGTCCGGTGACACGCCGCGCGCGCTGAAGGAGATACTCACCGTCCTGCGCGAGGAACCCGACGATTACTGGGCGCTCAAGTACTATGGGGACATCCTCGACGCCCTGGGCGAGGGCGGCAAGGCCATACGCATCTACCGCCGGGCCGGGATGGCCGATGAGCGCGAGTGGAGACTGCACCTGGAGCTGGCCTGGACGCTGGAGGAGAAGGGGTCCTACACCCTGGCCGAGAAGTCTTACGACAAGCTCCTGGTGAAGGACAGCCGGTTCTACGACGCCTACCGCGGACTGGCCGTCATTCTGTTGAGCCGGGGGGAGTACACCGAGGCGCTGGACCTCCTGGAGCGGGCGCGAAGCCTCGGCGAGGGTATTGCCGAGTACCACAATCTCCTCGGCCGGACCTACATTTACAACGGACGATTCGAGGATGCCATACGCGAGTTGCAGACCTCGGCGGACCTGGCCCCGAGGAACGGCAAGTACGCCTACGACCTCGGTTTCGCCTACTACCGGGCCGGGGACACGCGAATGGCCGACGAGTGGTGGCGGACGGCGTCGCTCTTGGGTTACAGCCACGAGACGGAGTTGGAGTAGTGGGCGCACAGAGCATGACCGGCTACGCCGAGGGGCGCTGGTCGGAGGGTGACGATCTTCTGGTGCTCGAGGCCAGGAGCGTCAACGGCAAGCACCTCTCGGTCAAGCTCCGCCTGCCGTCGTCTTTGTCCGCCTTTGAGCAGCGGCTCGTAAATCTGGTCAAGGAGAACGTCGGTCGGGGCAGCGTCACCCTCACCTGTCTCGAATTTTCCGGCTTCGCCGACGCCGGGGCCGTACCGAAGGTGAACCTCGATCTGGCGCGTGGGTACATCGAAGCGGCCGCCTCCCTGCCCCCCGAGGTATCCCGGGACCTGACGGCCTACGAGCTGCTGCGCCTGCCCGGCGTGGTGGCCGAGTCCGAGGGACGCCTCGACGCGGGGCGCCTGGAGCGGGCGCTGGACGCGGCGGCCGGGGAAGCCCTATGCGGTCTGGCGGATTCCCGCCGCCGGGAGGGGCGGGAACTTTCCGAAAAAATCGGCGCGATGCTCGACGACCTCTCCGGGGGTCTGAAATCCCTGCGGTCCCTCGCCGCCGCGGTTCCGGAAAGGCTCCGCGTGACGATTGGGGAGAGGGTGTCCGAGCTGGCCGGAAACGTCCTGGACCGCGAGCGGCTGGAACAGGAGGTGGCCTACCTGGCCGTCAGGGCCGACGTGACCGAGGAACTGGACCGGTTGGAGGGGCACCTCGCGGCGTTCCGTTCGGCCCTGGATTCCCCTGAATCCCAGGGACGGCGGCTGGATTTCCTCTGCCAGGAGGTGCTCCGCGAGCTCAACACCTGCGGCAGCAAGGCCGTCGGAACCGACATCACACCTCTCGTGCTGGAGGCAAAGGTCACCCTGGACCGGATTCGGGAGCAGGCGGCGAACATCGCCTGAAGGATTCGATGGAAAACCACCGCGGCATCCCCATCGTCATCTCATCGCCCTCCGGCGGCGGCAAGACGAGCATCTACGTGGAGTTGGCGAAAAGGCACCCCGAGTTCTTCTACTCCGTCTCGGCCACCACGCGCCCCCGGCGGGCCAACGAGGCGGACGGCGTCCAATACCACTTCCTCGACGAGGCTGAGTTCATGCGGCGGCGGGATGCCGGGGATTTCATCGAGACCGCCCGGGTGCACGGCTACTGGTACGGCACTCCGCGCGAACCACTGGAAAAGGCGCTGGGGGACGGGAGGGACGTGGTTCTCGACGTGGACGTCCAGGGGGGCGACTCCATCCGCCGCATTTACGGGGACGAGGCTCTGCTGATTTTCATCGTCCCCCCGAATCTGGCGACGCTGCGGGAACGGTTGGTTCAACGCCGCTCCGAGGAACCGGCGCTCGTCGAGAGGAGGATGGCGAACGCCCTGGACGAGCTCCGCCGCGCCCCGGACTACGACTACACCGTGGTGAACGACGACCTGCGCCGGGCGGTGGACGAGGTGGAGGCCGTCATCACCGCCGAGCACCTGCGCAGCGCCCGGCTGGCCGGAATTTTCCGAAAACGCTTCCCCGAGCTGGGGGAGGGATAGATGGGACGCCTGTCGGTTCTCTCGATTTCCGCGGCGGCGGTCCTCCTGACCGGCTGCGAGCCCGCCGAGCCGCTGCCCAACCCGATGGCCGACATCGAGATAACCGGGTTCGCCTCGGGCCAGCTCTACCCCGACGGCTCCACCATCCCCTACGAGGACCGGGTGATCATCGTCCACGGCACGGTGACCGACACCGACCCCCTGAACAGTCCGGACACCTGGGACGGGTACGTGGAGATAGTGCGCAACAAGAGCGAGTCCTACGTTCTCTCGGAGCCGGAGATGCAGCAGGTCCTCGACGACGAGGGCGCGGGTACGGCGCGTTGGGAGTTCTTCCGGCGGGTCCGGCTCTTCAACAGTTGGAACACCGTTGAAATTTACGTCCGCGCCTTTCCGGGGGGGACGGTCCTGGAGTACTCGCCCGTCGTGAGCCTCTCCGGTGAATGGAGCGCGGGGCACGACCCGGTCATGTGCTCGGTGGAGTGGCCCGGGTCGGACCTGGCCAACCTCAACCTCCACCTGGCGGACGACCTGGGCAACGACTGTTCCGAGGACGACCCCAACATCGGCGGGATGATTCTGGACGTCCCCGACTCCTACGGGTACGGGCCCGAGTACATCACCGCCACCGAAACCAGGCGGGCGACCTACCGGGTTTTGGTCGAGTACGCGGACGGCAACGGGCTCGACTCCCCGGTGAATTGCAAGGTCCACGTTTACGTCCGCGGCGCCGAATTGTCCCAAAGCCCCTACCGGCACACCTTCCAACCCGACGACGTGGGCGGCGATCCCTGGGAGGTCACCGAGGTCACCTACTACCCGTGAGCTAACGGTTCCGACGCCGAGCCCCGCGTCAAGGTTCCCTTTCACCCCTTTTTAAAATAAAATAGCCGCCGCACGGTTTGATCGGGGCGACCCGGTTCAACGTAGAAATTTCTCCCAGGAAGCCGAGGACAGCCATGCAGGTCTATCTGGACAACAACGCCACCACCCGGACCGCGCCCGAGGTCGTGGAGGCGATGCTCCCCTACTTCACGGAAATCTACGGGAACGCCTCGAGCTTCCACCAGTTCGGCCAGCTGTCGGCGAAGGGGATGGGCTCGGCCCGGCAGCAGGTGGCCGATTTTCTGGGGGTCACGGCCGACGAAATCGTCTTCACCGGCTCCGGCTCCGAGTCGGACAACTACTTCCTCAAGGGGGTGGCGGCCCGCGCCGGCGGGGGACATCTGATTGCGAGCGCCGTCGAGCACCCGGCGATTCTGCGCACGGCACGCTTTCTGGCGCAAAACGGCTTCGAGCTCACCGAGCTGCCCGTGGACGGTCAAGGGGTGGTCAGCCCCGACGACCTCCGGGGGGCGCTCCGCAAAGACACCATCCTGGTCAGCATCATGCACGGCAACAACGAGATAGGGACGGTCCAGGACCTGGCCGCCCTGGGCGCCGTCTGCCGCGAGGCAGGCGTCCCCTTTCACACCGACGCCGTGCAGGCGGTGGGTAAGCTCCCGATAAATCTGCGCGAGCTTCCGGTGGATTACCTCTCCGCGTCGGCCCACAAGCTCCACGGCCCCAAGGGTGTCGGCCTGGCCTATCTGCGCCGGGGGTCGAAGGCGCCGTTCAACCTCATCCACGGCGGCCACCACGAGAAAAGGCGCCGGGCGTCCACGGAGAACGTGCCGGGCATCGTCGGCTTCGGGAAGGCCGTCCAGCTCGCGTCCGAGGAGGATTACCACCGGGAGAAAATCCTCCGCCTCCGCGAAAAACTGGAGGAGGGGATTGGCGACATCCCCGAGGTCACCATCCTCGCCCGGGAGGCGGAGCGGCTGCCGAACACCTCCAACGTGCTCTTCCACCGCCTGGAGGGCGAGTCCATCGTGATGAGCCTGGACTTCGAGGGAATCGCCGTCTCCACCGGATCGGCCTGCTCCTCGGGCTCCCTGGAGCCCAGCCACGTCATCCTGGCGTTGGGCTACGACCACGCCCACGCCCAGGGGTCCATCCGCTTCTCCCTCTCCCGTTACACCACCCAGGAGGAGATAGACTACACGCTGGAAAAGCTCCCCCCCATCATCCACCGCCTGCGTAACATTTCCGCCCTATGAAGAAACGGGTTCCCCAGGCCACCGTCCACCGCCTCTCGCTTTACGCCCGCTACCTGGGTGAGCTGGAGATCCAGGGCGAGGACTACGTCTCCAGCGAGAGACTGGGGGAGGGCGTGGGCACGAACGGGGCCCAGGTCCGCAAGGACCTGAGCTTTTTCGACCGCTTCGGCATCCCCGGGCGGGGGTATCCGGTGAGCTTTCTGCGCAAGCGGCTGGCGAACATCCTCGGCGTGGGGGACCGGGTGTGGCGGGTGGTGGTGGTGGGAGCCGGACGGCTCGGGGCGGCGCTGGTGGGCTACTCGGGTTTTGAGAAACAGAGCTTCCACTTCGTCGCCATCCTGGACAACGATCCGGCGAAAATAGGCACGCGGGTCAACGGTCTCGAGGTCAGTGACATCCGCAACCTCCGCACAATCGTCGTTTCGGAGAATGTGGAGGTCGCCGTCATAACCGTTCCCGTGCACAGCGCCCAGCAGGTGGCCGACATGTTGGTGGAGGCCGGGGTGCGGGCTCTCTTGAATTTCGCCCCGGCCAAACTGGACGTCTCACCGCACATCGTGCTGCGTAATGTGGACCTGGCCGTCGAGCTGGAGGGTCTCTCCTTCCGCCTCATCAACCGCTGACGACCGACAGGGGGCTTGCTTGGAGGAACGGTCGAACGTGCCGCTGGCCGATTTGGCCGCCGCCCACCGGGAGAACGCCGCTGCCCTCGAGGACGCGGCGCTCGGGGCGCTGCGTTCGGGACGCTACATCCTGGGGCCCGAGGTGGCCGCCTTCGAGGCGGAGCTGGCCGCATACGTGGGGGTTGAGCACGCCGTGGGCGTGGCCTCGGGCTCCGACGCCCTGCTCCTGACCCTGCAGGCGCTCGACCTGCCCCCGGCTTCCAAGGTGGTCACGACACCGTTCACCTTCTTCGCCACGGTGTCCTGCATCGTCCGGCTCGGTCACCGGCCGGTTTTCGTGGACATTGACCCGGTCAGCTTCAACCTGGACGTCGGGCGGACGGGAGAGGCCGCCGCCGACCCCGAGGTGCGGGCGGTCATCGGGGTGGACCTCTACGGCGATCCACTGGACTACGACGCACTGCGGGAGGCCGTCGGACGCCCCGACGTCCGGATCATCGAGGATGCGGCCCAGAGCTTCGGCTCGGAACTGCGCGGGCGGAAGGCCGGCTCGCTGGCAGACGTGGCCGCCTTCAGCTTCTTCCCCGCGAAAAATCTGGGCGCCGCGGGGGACGGCGGGGCGGTGGTCACCGACGATGCCGAGTTGGCCGACCGGGTGCGCATCCTGCGTGCCCACGGGGCCAGGCCGAAGTACCGCCACCACGTCGTCGGCTACAATTCACGTCTGGATCCCCTGCAGGCCGCGATGCTGCGGGTGAAGCTGCGGCGGATCGAGGAGGATATCCGGCGGCGTCGCCTCATCGCGGAGCGCTACGCCCCCCTGGCCGAGGTCGCGGAGCTGCCCTGTCCGCCGCCCGACCACCGGCACTCGTACAACTACTTCGTCGTCTCCGTGCCTCGGCGGGACGAGCTGGCGGCGTATTTGGGCAAGAACGGCGTGGGAAACGCC
Source organism: bacterium (assembly GCA_035528375.1). Classification (NCBI taxonomy): domain Bacteria; species bacterium. The sequence continues at coordinate 15,412 of DATKYS010000106.1, read as the reverse complement.
GTGTATTACCCCGAACCGCTCCACCTCCAACCCTGCTTCTCCGGGCTGGGCTACGGCGAGGGCGATTTCCCCGAGGCCGAGGCCGCCTGCTCTCGCGTCATCGCCCTGCCCATGTACCCCCAACTCGCCGAGGCGGACCAGGACTACGTCATCGAGACCGTTCTGGGTTTTTACCACTGATGGGACCGCCGGTACTCAGCGTGGTCGTGGTGAGCTACCGGAGCCGGGAGTTCCTGGCGGGGTGTCTCGATTCCATCTTCGAGAGCGGAGGGGTGGCCGACCCCGAGGTCGTCGTAGTGGACAACGGCTCGGGGGACGGCTCGGTGGAGATGCTGCGGAGGAAATACCCCGGCGTCTCGGTCATCGCCAACCCGGACAACCGGGGCTTCGCCCGGGCGGTCAACCAGGGGCTCCGCCGGACCTCCGGGCGCTACCGGATGCTCCTCAACCCGGACATGGTGGTTCAGGAAGGCGCTCTGGCCGAGTTGGTGGGCTTCATGGAGGCGAACCCCGACTGCGGGGTGGCCGGCGGGAACGGCCTCGATCCCGGAGGCAGGCCGCAGCCGCAGTTCACTCGAAGCATCCCGACCCCCCTGACGGCGCTCTACCACTTCTGCGGGCTGGACCGCCTGTGCCCGAAGAGCCGTCGCTTCGGGCGTTACAACTACACATACGCCGACCGGGAAACGAGTTTCGACGTGGAGGCGCTCTCCGGCTCGTGCATCGTCGTCCGTCGGGAGGCTCTGGAGCGGGTCGGGCTTCTGGACGAGCGTTTTCCCATGTACGCCGAGGACCTGGACTGGTGCCTGCGATTCGCCCGGGCGGGCTGGCGCGTCTCCTACGTCCACACGGCCCGGTTCGTCCACTTCCACGGCCAATCCAGCCGGAAGAACCTCCTGTGGACCAGGCGGCAGTTCTACCTGACCATGCACTCCTTCTATAAGAAAAACCTCCGGGATTTCTATCCGGGGGTGGTCAGTCTCCTCGTGGACGTGGGTATCCTGGTGGCCCTGGGCCTCGGCCTCCTCCGGGCCCACCTCGACCGCTCGTGAGGTTTTAGCGGAGGTTATCGGGGGAGCGGGTGCGGACCGTCCGCTTCGAAGTCCTTTGCGTTCAAAGCTTTGTGATCAACCCCCTTCGTGGTCTTGATCGCCCATTTGGCCCAGCGGAGCTCGGCCGCCAGCAGGCTCTGCCGGTGCTCGAAGATGAGGTACTCGGAGAGGCTCAGGTTGCCGGAGACAATCTTGTCCCGCCACGCGTCCTTGATTTCTTCCATCTCCTCCTCGACGGCGCTCTTGCGTTTCCCGATCAAAAGCTCCAGCTTACCGGGAGGCAGTAAGAGCGCACGGGCGAAGGCGATGACGATGTCGAGGGAGAAGAACAGGCGCTGGGTGTGGACGTCCAGCTCGTCGAGCCCGGTCTTGAGGGCCTTCTTCCCATCGTCGGTGAGGGCATACACGTGGCGGGGAGGGCGGTTTCCGTTCCGGGTCGTCTTCTCGTCCACGTATCTCGATTGCTTCAGCTTTTTCAGCGTGTAGTAGAGGTGCCCGGTGGAAACCTCGCTCCACAGGTCGGCGTGATTCTCATCGAGGACGCGCTTGAGCTGATAGCCGTGCATCGGCTTCTCGCTCAAGAGGCCGAGAACCATCAGATCCACCTTGGTCACGGTCGCCTCCTCCCGAATAAATTACATTTCGTCCATTTACTAATTCTATATGTATTATAGTTAATTGTACAGTTGTTGTCAAGGTGAGTGGCAGAGGAATGGGTTTACGGCGGTTAGTTGGATTCAAAATAATATGACTTATAATATGTGTATAATCAGTGTTGTTATTCGTTTCGGTAGCGTATCCCTGGTCTGGCTGATCGGGATCGGCGGGGTGAAACCTTGAGGGTAACCGACGTCATCGAGGTTTCGGGTCTGGTAAAACGCTTCGACGACCTCGTCGCCGTGGACGGCGTGAGCTTCGTGGTGCGGGCGGGGGAGGTCTTCGGCTTCCTGGGTCCCAACGGGGCCGGAAAGACGACCACCCTTTCGATTCTGGCGACGCTGCTGCAACCCACGTCCGGGTCGGCCAGCGTCGCCGGGTGCGACGTGCTGGAGAACCCCGCCGGCGTACGGCGCGAGATCGGAATCGTGTTCCAGGAAAGCTCCCTGGACACCAAGCTCACCGCCCGGGAGAACCTGGACTTCCACGCCCGCATCTACGGTGTGGACGATCGGAAGGCGCGTGTGGCCGAGATGCTCGCCTTCATGGAACTTTCCGAATGGGGCGATAAATTGGTGGAGCGGCTCTCCGGCGGCATGCGGCGCAGGTTGGAGGTGTCCCGGGCCCTGCTGCACCGGCCCCGGGTCCTCTTCCTGGACGAGCCCACCCTCGGCCTCGACGTGCAGAACCGGCGGAAAATCTGGGACTACCTACTCGAGGGCGCCCGCGTGGATTCGACCACCGTTTTTCTGACCACCCACGACCTCCACGAGGCGGAGCGGTGCCACCGGGTAGGAATTATTGACCGGGGCAGGCTGGTCGCGTGCGGCACCCCCGCCGAGCTGAAGTCCTCCCTCGGGGGGAGCGTGGTCCGTCTGCGCTGCGCGGACCCGGTAGGCGCGGCGCGGACCATCATGTCCACCACGGGGCTGGAGGCCAAGCTGGAGGACGGCTCCGTCGTCGTGGTGGTGGATTCCCCCGCCGAGTTCCTGCCGGAGGTCATGCGGCTCTTCGGCGCCGCCGTCGAGAAGATTCAGGTCGAGGAGCCCACCCTGGAGGACGTGTTCCTCGCCCTCACCGGTCACACCCTGCGCGACGACGAGGAGCGGGGCCAGGGTGCCTGGCGGACTGCACACGCCGCCACGGCCAGGAGGGACGTCCGATGATTCAGGGGTTCGCCGTCAGCGCCATCTGGCTCCGGGAGTTCAAGCGGTACTTCCGGGACGTCCCGCGGGTGGCCGCCTCCGTCGCCCGACCCGTCGTCTGGCTTTTCATCCTGGGCATCGGCATCTCGCCGAATTTTTCCCAGGTGGCCGGCCTGAACTACATCGAGTACATCTTCCCCGGCATGGTGGTGATGACCATCCTGTTCACCTCGACGATTTCGGCGATTTCCATCATCTGGGACCGCGACTTCGGACTGTTGAAGGAGATGCTCTCCGCGCCCATCAGCCGCAGCTCCATCGTCGTCGGGAAGGTGCTCGGCGGCGCCACCATCTGCACCGCCCAGGGCTTCATCGCCATCCTCCTGGTCTTCCTCACCCACGTGCAGCTTTTGTGGTACAACATCGCCTGGATTCTGTTGGTCAGCTTCATCGTGGGGTTCATGCTCGCCGGTCTGGGGGTCATCATCGCCAGCCTGGTGAAAACCTACGAGGGCTTCAGCTCGGTGATGAATTTTCTCATCATGCCGATGTTTTTAGCCTCGGGCGCCGTGTTCCCCCTGGACAACCTCCCGCGCTGGGCTTACCTCGTCGCCCGGGCCAACCCCATCGCCTACGCCGTGGACCTCTTCCGCGGCCTGATGCTGCGGCACTACGAGTTCACCTTCCTCATAGACCTCACCGTGCTCCTGGGGCTGACCGTCATCATCACCGCCCTGGCTATCTACCGCTTCCGGCGCATGGCCACCCGGTGGTAGAGGGCCTTTCGCAGTTCGTGGTTCGCTCAGTGCTAGGGACTGGGTGCGGCTTCTGACGGGGGGGGGGTCGCTTGCCGAGTGCCCCCTCTCCCCTCTGGGGGGAGGGTCGGGGAGGGGGGTAGTAACGGCGGGGATGGGAATCCCCGCCCTACGTTTTGGGAAGGGGCGGGGTGAGAAGCCCAGCCGGTCCTCAACCGACGGCACTAAAAATGGCACCCCGTGGTGCCTCTTTTTTATTCCCCCACGCCGCCCGTTGCGGCGCCGCCTCGTAGGCCGTTTTTACGGCCGTCAGTCGGACAGGTCCAGGGACAGCGCCTTCATCCGCTTGCCGGGGACGAATTTTATCCTCTTGCGGGCGGGGACGATGACCTCCTGGTTTGTGCGCGGGTTGCGGGCGAGCTTCTGCTTGGCCTTGCGGACGCTGAAGACGCCGAAGTCCCGGATCTCGATCCGTTCGCCCCGGGAGAGGGTCTGACGCATCTCCTCGATGAGGGCGTCGAGAACCTGAGCCGCGACCTTCTGGGTCACGTTCAGCTTCTTGGCCACGGTTATGGCAATCTCCCGCTTCGTCATCCTGACCTCCCATCCCCGCCCAGGAAAGTGGGACGCCGGGGCAAGGGGTTTAAACCCCTTGTCTCCATCTGCACCGCCACCTCCCCTCCCCGGCAAGGGAAGTGGGACTCCTATTTAAATGACAGGCTGCTTTTTAAGAGTACCACCTAGTTATGTGATGGTCAAGGGGTTAGTCGGCGATGGCGTCCAGGCGGGCAAGTCCGCTTTCCGTCAGCTCGTAGCGGAGGCCGCAGGCGGCGCAGGCCTCGGTGAGTATTTCCCCCGAGCACAGCGGCAGACCGAGCCTCCGGCCGCAGGCGCACACCCACCCGACGAGCCGCGCCGGTACGCCGATGACCAGGCCGAAGTCCGGCACGTTCCGTGTGACCATGGCCCCGGCGCCGACCATCGAGTGCTCGCCCAGGGTGACGCCGCAGATGACGGTGGCGTTGGCCCCGATGGTGGAGCCTCTCCGACAGAGGGTGGGGACCCAATCCGCCGAGCCAGCCTTAGGGAAGAGGGACCGCGGAGTAAGATCGTTGGTAAAGACGCAGCTCGGGCCGCAGAAGACGCCCTCCTCGAGGGTCACGCGGGTGTAGACGCTGACGTTGTTCTGCAGCTTGCAGCGATCACCGATGACCACGTCGCCGCCGATGTAGCAGTTCTGGCCGAGGCTGCAATTCCGCCCGATGCGAGCCCTCGAACAGACGTGGCAAAAGTGCCATATTTTGGTGCCCGCGCCGATTTCGACGTCCGGGTCAACGATGCTGGTGGGGTGGACGTAGAATTTATCCGTCAACGGCTCACCTCGTTTCCGCACTTGGGGCGGTCATTTTCGGTAGGGGTCAACTCGGCCCCGCAGGCGGGGTGACCGTAACGCTCATTCATGCGCTTCAGCCGGCCAACGACGCCGGTCTCGGAGAGGAGCCGGGCTCTCAGCCGCTCGGCGTGATAGATGTGTGAATGTACCGCATTAGAGGTCGCACCGACCGATCAGGTGCCGTTCCATCACTCCACCTCGACGGGTGCGCCGCCTTGGCGGGTGCTCTCGTCGGCGGCGGCGAGCACCCTGAGCACCGCCAGACCCTCCCGCCCGTCCGACAGCGGTTTCTCCTCCCCCCGGCAGCATGCGACGAAGTGGGCCAGCTCCCGGGCCAGCGGCTCACCGGCGGTTATCTCGAGTCTCTCGGCCGGGCCGGTGTGGTGGGCCGTCGAGCCGTCCGGCGAGGGCTCCGCCCGGTTCGGAAAAAACTCCAGCCGCCCTGCGGCGTCCTCCCACAGGAGCATCCCCCGGTCGCCCACCACCGTGAGCTCCCGCTTCTTCTGCGGGTCGAGCCAGCTCACGTGCGCCAGAGCCAGCCGCCCCGAGGGAAATTCAAGGGTGAGCAGGGCGTAGTCGGTTATCTGTGAACGGATGTCCGCCCGACCGGAGCAGGAAACCCGGTCGGGCCACTCCCCGAAAATTTCCGCGAGGTTGACGATGTCGTGGGGGGCGATGCTCCAGACGACGTTCTCGGCGGAACGGACGCGGCCGAAGTTGGTGCGCCGTGTGTGCGCGGTGAGGACCTTCCCGATTTTCCCATCGTGGATTGCCCGGCGAATCGCGTCCATCGCCGGGTGGTAGCGCAGGACGTGGCCGACGAAGAGGACGACGCCCCTCTCCTCCGCCTGGCGGACCAGCTCCTCGCCCTGGGCGACGTTCAGAGCCAGCGGCTTTTCCACGAATACGTTGAGGTTTCTCTGCAGGGCCTCGAGGGCGAGGGGGTGATGCAGCTCCGCCGGGGCGGCGATGACGACGCCGTCGGGGCTCCCTGTGAGCAGCGCGGCGAAGGAATCGGCGTGGACGGCTTGGGGGGCGAGCTCGCGGGCCCTGGCCCGGCCCTCTTCCGACGGGTCGAAGGTTTTTTCCACCACGCAGCCCTCGAGGGCGACCAGGCTCTTGAGGACGTTTCCCCCCCACCGGCCCACGCCGGCCATCACGAGCCGAACCATCTCCACGGCGCCTCCTGTGTCGCCAAATCGTACCAGAGCGCGCCGGCGTAGGCAAGCCGTAGGTTTTACCGGGCGTCGTCGGCGGAATTTTCCGGTTTCTAAAAAATACCCTGTGCGAGATATTATCTCTCCACGGGAAGCGTGGCCCGTGAGGGCGTTTTTTTACAGAATTTTTTGTAAGCAGATTGGTCCAAGGTGTGTTAGAATCACTCCACGGGAAGGGTGGCCCGTAAGGGCGTTTTTTATATACCGGGAAGAAGTTCGGCGTTTTCAAGGGGATGGCGTTTTACGGGACTCGTGAATGAACCGTAGGGACGCCCGGTTGTATAAGAAAATTCCCTCCCGGACGAGGTGAATAGCGATTTCGATGCAGGGATTGACGTGGTTCACTATATCGCCCAACGGATGACGTTTCTTGTGAGGTGGCCTTTAGGCCGCCTTGTTGTATTGGTGAGCCAGGATTTTACCGACTGAGGGGTGAGCCTATGGGCAAGTATATCGGTATCGGTCGCAAAGCCCGGCAGTGCTTCGGCTTCGACGACGTTGCGCTGGTCCCGGGGAGTTTGACCATCAATCCCGACGACGTGGACATCTCCTGGGAGGTTGCCGGGAAGCGCTTCGGAGTCCCCATCGTCGCCTCGGCCATGGACGGCGTGGTTGACGTGAGGTTCGCGGTGGAGTTCGGCCGGCTGGGCGGATTCGCCGTGCTGAACCTCGAGGGGGTCCAGACCCGCTTCGCGGACCCCGGCGAGGTGCTGGACCGTATCGGCGCCGCGAAACCCGACGAGAGCACCCACCTGCTCCAGAAGATTTACGAAGAGCCCATCAAGAAGGAGCTCGTCGGCCGGCGGGTGGAGGAAATCAAAGCCGGCGGGGCGCCCGCCGTGGTGAGCGCCATCCCCCAGCGCGCCGCCGAGTTCGGACCCCTCGCCGCCGAGGCCGGATGCGACGTCTTCGTCGTCCAGTCCACCGTGGCCACCGTGGAGCACGAATCGAAGAGCTACGAATCGCTGGACTTCGCAAAATTCATCGCCGACATGCACCAGCGGGGCATCCCCGTCATGGTCGGCAACACGACCACCTACGAGGTTACCTACGCGCTGATGAAGACCGGCGCGGACGGCATCTTCTGCGGGGTCGGGCCGGGAGCGGCCTGCACCACCCGCGGCGTCCTGGGCATCGGCGTGCCGCAGATAACCACCACCGTGGACTGTGCCTACGCCCGGGACCGCTTCTACAAGATGACCGGCCGCTACGTGCCCGTCATCACCGACGGCGGGATGCGGGTCGGTGGCGACATCTGCAAGGCCTTCGCCGCCGGCGCCGACGCGGTGATGATCGGCTCGCCCTTCGCCAAGGCCCACGAAGCTCCGGGGCGCGGATACCACTGGGGCATGGCCACACCCCACGCCAACCTCCCGCGCGGCACGCGGGTCCACGTGGGGCAGAACGCCTCCCTGGAGCGCATACTCTTCGGCCCCGCCGAGCTGGACGACGGGAGCCAGAACCTGGTCGGGGCGCTCCGGACCAGCATGGGCAACGTGGGGGCGCACAACATCAAGGAGATGCAGAACACGGAGATAATCATCGCCCCCGCGATTCAGACCGAGGGCAAGCTCCTGCAGAAGGTGCAGAAGATAGGCATGGCCAAGTAGGCCGGGTACTTTAAAATCCCTGACGGGGGCGGTCCTCCGTGGGCCGCCCTCGGTTTTACGCGATAGTAGGCCGCGTGGAAGGCTTGAGTTCCGGATGACCATTTAGTATGCCGCAGAGCGGGATTATTGTAAATGTGATATACGTGAAATCCATATAGCTCATTATTATGCTATTCGCATTCTTTCTAAGAGGGTTGAGGAGCGCGAAATCCCGGCGGCTGTAGTCGGTCGGGTGGTAAAGGATGAACCACCCGCCTGACGGCTTGCATGGGGCTTCGTGGAATTACGATGGACGTGAACGAAGTCGGCCGTTACTGGGACTCCAACGCGCCGGTGTGGACGCGGCTGGCGCGGATGGGCTCCGACGTCTTCCGCGACCAGTTCAACACGCCGGCCTTTCTCGGCATACTTCCCGACGTTAAAGGGCTCAACGGTTTGGATATCGGTTGCGGCGAGGGGGCCAACACGCGCCTCGTGGCCCGTCGCGGGGCGCGGATGACCGCCCTGGACGTTTCTCCGACCTTCGTCAAGCTGGCCGCAGACATGGTCGAGGAAGGGACGCCGGGGATTACCTACCTAGTCGCCGACGGCTGCCGCCTTCCCTTCGCGGACGACTCCTTCGATTTCGTCACCGCCTTCATGAGCCTGATGGATATGCCGGACCAGGAAGGGGCCTTCGTCGAGGCCGGGCGGGTACTCAGGCCCGGCGGGTTCTTCCAGTTCTCCATCACGCACCCTTGCACCGATACCCCATACCGTAAATGGATTCAAGACGACGAGGGCCGGCGGGTGGCCCTGGCCTGCGGAGGCTACTTCCGTGAGCTCGATGGCGAAATTTGCGAGTGGATTTTCGGCCACGCGCCGGCGGAGCTCCGGGAGACACTTCCCAAATTCAGGATTCCCGATTTCCACCGCCCGTTGAGCTTTTACTTCAACGGTCTAGCGGACGCCGGTTTCGTCCTGGAGCGGGTCTGCGAACCGCAGGCGTCCGACGAAGCCGTGGCGCGTTATCCCGAGCTAGACGACACGCGGATCGCGCCCATGTTCCTCATCATCCGGGCCCGGTTGCCAAGATAAGGAGTGATGACAGTGAAGATACTCATCGCCGCCAGCGAGGTCGTCCCCTACGCCAAGACCGGCGGCCTGGCCGACGTGGCCGGCGCCCTGCCCCGGGAGTTCGCAAAATTGGGGCACGACGCGCGCCTCGTCATGCCGCGCTACGCCAAGGTCAAGAACGAGCTGGAGCCGGTGAAGACCGGCCTGGGCGTAGAGCTGGCCGGGGAGCGCGTGGCCTTCGATTTATTACGCGACAGGAGCCAGGGCTACGAAGCCTGGTTCGTGGATTGCCCTCGATTTTTCGACCGACCGGGGCTCTACGGCGAGGACGGGGCCGATTATCCCGACAATGCCGCCCGCTTCGCATTCTTCGCCAAGGCGATTCTGGCCGCGGCCGAGGCGGTCGGTTTCACCCCCGACGTCATCCACTGCCACGACTGGCAGACCGCGCTCGTCCCCCTCTTTTTAAAGAAGGGCGGCTGCCCGTTCTCTTCCGGTACCCTCTTCACCATCCACAACCTGGCCTACATGGGCAACTTCCCCCCCGGCGAGGCGCTGCCCTTGATCGGCCTGGGCGACGGGGTGTTCACCGCCGAGGGCGGTCTCGAATACTACGGCAAGGTCAACTACCTCAAGGCCGGACTGGTTTTCGCGGAAATCTTGACCACCGTCAGCGAGACCTACGCCCGCGAGATTCAGACGCCGGAGTTCGGCTACGGGCTGGAGGGGGTTCTGCGGTCCCGCTCCACCGACCTCTTCGGCGTCCTAAACGGGATAGACTACGAAATCTGGAATCCCGCCGCGGACGCCGACCTCGTCGCCAACTACTCGGGAAAAAACCCCGGCGGCAAAGCCCTGTGCAAGGCCAACCTTCAGCGGGAGTACGGCCTGCCCGAACGGGCGGATGTTCCGCTCTTCGGCATGGTCTCCCGCCTGGCCGACCAGAAGGGGCTGGACCTCTTCGAGAAGGTTGCCGACGATTTCTTCAGCAAGGAGTTGCAATTCGTCCTCCTGGGGACGGGCGACCCGAAGTACCACGCGCTCTTCGGCGAGCTGGCCGCGCGGTATCCGGAAAAGTGCGGCGTGCGGCTGGCCTACGACGCGGCTCTGGCCCAGCGCATCTACGCCGGGTCCGACCTCTTCCTCATGCCGAGCCGCTACGAGCCCTGTGGATTGGGTCAGCTCATCGCTCTGGCTTACGGGACCCTGCCTTTGGTCCGCGCCACGGGGGGGCTGGCCGACACCATCCGGGAGGGGGAGAACGGCTTCGTTTTCACGGACTACGTACCGTCGGCCCTTTTCGACGCAACCAAGCGCTCCCTGGCGGCTTTTTCCGACCGGGAAACCTGGGACGGGCTGGTCCGTCGGGCCTTCGCCTCCCGGTACCCCTGGTCCCGTTCGGCGGAGAGGTACGTCGAGCTTTTCGATAGAACCTTGACAGAGAGGCTCCGGGGCTAGTCCCCGCTGGACTTGACCTTGGGGTTGTGTTACTATGCGCGAGGCGGCGTGAAGGTCGCCCGCTTCGACCCGGGTGGTCGGGATGAACCGGGCCGTCGAGATACGCGACGCCGTCGTCGGGTTGGTACAACCGCTTCTGGTCCTCGAGGGGCTCATTCTGGTCGAGTGCACGGTCGCGCTCAGCCGGGGGTCCCTGAAGCTGGACCTGGCGGTGGACCGCGACGGGGCGCCGGCGGACGGCGTGCATGGCCTTACCGTGGGCGAATACGCCCGCCTGACCCGCTACCTCTCGACCGTGCTCGAGGCCGAGATGCCCGAGCTGGGCGAGTTTAACTTGACCGTGGGCTCCCCCGGCATCGTCCGAAGGCTCCAGAGCGAGCTGGAACTGGCCTGGGGCGTCGGCAAAGAAGTCGAGGTGCGCTTCCGGCGCGGCGGAGAGAGGCTCGTCGGGCGCCTGAGCGCCTTCGACCCCGGGAGCGTCACCCTGGAGATTCCGGGGGAAGGTTTTTCGCGGATCGAACGGGAAGATATAGCCTCATTGCGGTTGCACTTTGCCTTTCCCGAGCCGTCGGGGAAGAGGGCCAGGAAACGGTAGGCCCCTTCGAGAATGGACTACGACTTCATTCAAGCCCTGGAAGCCATCGCCCGGAACAAGGGCATCGAGCAGGACATCCTCTACGAAGCCCTGGAGGCCGGGCTCATGGCCGCCGGCCGGCGCCGGTTCGGCGAGCACGCCATCATCTCGTCCCAGGTGGACCTGGACGAGGGACGGGTCCTGGTCTGGCTGACCAAGAAGGTCGTGCGCAGGGTCAAGGACCACATCACGGAGATATCGCAGAAGGACGCGCGGTATCTGGCCGGCAACGATGTGGTCATCGGCGACGAGCTGGACATCGAGGTGGACACGGCTGAGTTCGGCCGCTCCGCCGCCCAGACCGCCAAGCAGGTCGTCATGCAGCGCATCCGGGAGGCCGAGCGGGACACCATCTTCGACGAGTTCAAGCACCGCGAGGGGACCCTGATAAACGGCATAGTCCAGGGCGACTCCGCCGGCGGCATCGTCATAGACCTGGGGCGCACCGACGGCATCATGCCCTACTCCGAGCGCATCCCCCGCGAACAGTACCGCAAGGGGGACCGTGTCAAGGCCTACGTGCTCGAGGTGCGCAAGACCAACCGCAGCCCCCAGATCATCCTCTCCCGGCGCCACCCGGGCCTGGTGGAGCAGCTCTTCGCCCAGGAGATTCCCGAAGTGGCCGACGGGACGGTGGCGATAGCCGCCATCGCCCGCGACGCCGGTTTCCGCACCAAGGTTGCCGTCCGCTCCAACGACTCCAACGTGGACGCCGTGGGCACCTGCGTGGGGCTGCGCGGCTACCGCATCCAGTCCATCGTGCGCGAGCTGGACCAGGAGCGGGTGGACCTCGTCCTGTGGGACCGGGACATGCTCCGGTTCGCCAAACACTCTTTCAACCCGGTGGAGGTCCTGCGGGCCGAATACGACGAGCTAAACGAACGGGTTCTGGTCGTCGTTCCCGAGGAGAAGCTGTCGGTGGCCATCGGCAAGGGAGGGCGGAACATCAAGCTCGCCTCGCGACTGGTCGGGGTCCGGATAGACGTGCGCAGCCCCGAGCAGTACGAGGAGGAGAAGACCGCCCTCACCGCCCAGGAGGAGCAGGAGGAGGTCGTCGCCGACCTGACCTGCCTGCCCGGGGTCGGTGAGTCCACGGCGATGAACCTCTTCGCGGCCGGTTTCGACGGCGTGGAGGCCTTGGCGGCGGCGTCGGTGGAGAACCTGTCCCAGGCCAAGGGCATCGGACCGAAAACGGCGGAGAAGCTCATCCAGGCCGCCAAGAAGCTCCTGGAGGAAGAGGGCTACTAGAACACCGTCCCAGACGTTTTCCCGGGAAGACCGCATCCTGTGGTGCGCCAAGAAGCACGGGGTGCGAGAGGGTTGTTAGAAGGTCATGAGGGTCCACGAGCTGTCAAAAGAATTCGGCATCCCGTCAAAGCTCCTGATAGCCAGGATGCGCTCCCTGGGTATCGAGGTGTCCGGCCACATGTCGTCGGTCAACCCCGAGCAGGAGAAGCTGCTGCGCACGAAGTTCAAGGCCGCGGCGAAGGCCGACGCCTCCTTCGATAAACCGCTCCCCAAGACCCGACGGGTGAGGAAACCGGTGACACCAGAGGAAAAGGCCCGCGCCCGGGCCGAGTCCGTGGGGACGAAGCGCGCCGACGGCAAACCCCGGGTCCGCGTCCGTCACCACCCCCAGGAGGAGGTCGTCCAGACTGGAGGCGAGGTCGCGGAGGTGCGGGAGGTCGGTGTAGAGGCTGAGGGCGAAATCGTCACCGCTCCCAAGGTCCATCTCAAGGGCGTAGCCAGGCCCAGGGTGAAAAAAGCCGCCCCGGCGGAGGAAGCGGAGACGCCCGTCGAGGTGGCCCCGGAGGAAGCGGCGGGGCCCGTCACTTCCCCGGTAACTTCCAGGCGCGACATCAAGCGACCCGATTTCGACACCCACGAGGAGGAGGGCGAGGACAAACGCGGTGGTTCGCGGGTGCTCTTCCGCCCCGAGAAGCCGGTCGCCGCCGAGGACCTGGGTTTAACCGCCCAGGAGAAGAAGCCGCCCAAGACCGTCCGCCGCCGTCGTCGCCGTCGTCGCCGGAAGTCGAGCTCGGTGATGATCCACGAGCTCCGCACCAGCCGCAAAACGAGGTCCAAGCCCAAGGAAGAGGCCAAAAGGGTTCATATCTCGAGGCCCATCACCCCCATCGAGCTGGCCGATCTGCTCCACCTCCCGGTGGACGAAGTTTTGGCGAAACTCGGCGAGCTGGGTGAGGAGTACGGGGCCATCGAGGAGATGGACGTCGTCACCGTGGCCACCCTGGTGGACGAGTTGGGCTTCGAGGCTGTTCTGCCCGCCGACTTCGATGATGAGAGCAAACTGAAGCCGCGTCCGCCGATCATCGCCGTGCTCGGCCACGTGGATCACGGCAAGACCACCCTTCTGGACTACATCCGCCAGACCGACGTGGCCGCCGGAGAGGCGGGGGGCATCACCCAGCACATCGGCGCCTACCAGGTTTCGACCAAGCACGGCCCCATCACCTTCATAGACACTCCCGGTCACGAGGCCTTTACGGCGATGCGGGCCCGGGGCGCCGAGGTGACCGACATCGTCGTCCTGGTTGTCGCCGCCGAAGACGGCGTCATGCCACAGACCGTCGAGGCCATCAACCACGCCCGCGCCGCCGACGTCGAGATACTCGTGGCCATCACCAAGATGGACAAGCCCGAGGCCGACGCGGAAAAGGTGCGGCGTCAGCTCTCCAAGTACAACCTAGCCCCCGAGGAATGGGGCGGCCAGACCACTTTCTGCGAGGTGTCCGGAGTCACCGGCCAGGGCGTGGACCAGCTCCTGGAAAGCCTCGCCCTCCACGGCGAGATGCTGGAGCTCAGGGCGGACTCCAGCGCCAACTCCCAGGGTGTCGTGATCGAGACCCGCATAGATCGCGGTCGGGGCGGCATCGGAACGGTCATCATCACCGACGGCACCCTGAAAATCGGCCAGGCCTTCGTCTGCGGCACCCAGGCCGGCAAGGTCCGCCTGATGACCGACGACAAGGGCAGGCAGATAGAGTCCATACCGCCCGGCACACCCGGCGAGATCCAGGGCTTTGACGGCCTCCCCGAGGCGGGCGATTCCCTCATCTCCATTTCCGACGAGAAGACGGCCCGCGCCATCGCCTCCCTGCGCCAGTCCGCCGGCCGAGAGGAGAAGCTCGAGAGCGCCAAGCGAAGGACCCTGGCCGATTTCCTCAAACCCGGCGGGGTCGAGGAGGCGAACAAGCTCCCCCTCATCATCAAGGGCGACGTGAACGGCACCGTGGAAGCCGTGCGGGATTCCCTCGTCCGATTCAACTCCGATGAGGTGGAGATCGAGGTCATCCACTCCGCCGTGGGGGGCGTGACCGAGGCGGACGTGCAGTTGGCCGCGGCCACCGGCGCGATCGTCGTCGGCTTCAACGTGGTGCCCGATTCCAAGGCGGTGAACCTCGCCCAGAAAATGGACGTGCAGGTAAAGCTCTTCCGGATAATTTACGAGCTGCTGGACGAGATAAAGGCCACGGTGAGCGGCATGCTCGCTCCGGAGATCCGCGAGCAGGGGCTGGGGCAGGCGGAAGTACGGGAGACGTTCCGCATCCCCAAGGTCGGCATCATCGCCGGTTGCTACGTAACCTCGGGCAAGGTGAAGCGCAACGTCATGGCCCGGCTGGTCCGGGACGGACGGCTGGTTTACGAGGGCCGACTTACGAGCCTCCGGCGTTTCAAGGAGGACGTGCGCGAGGTCGCCGAGGGCTACGAGTGCGGCATCGGCCTCGAACGCTTCGACGATATCCATGTCGGCGACCTGATCGATGTTTACGAGCTGGTCGAGGAGGCGCGCGAGCTCGTGTAACCCGGCCGGGTGAGTGGTTTGGGGCGGTTGGGGTGGTCGAGGTGGGGGGAGCGGAGGAATGGGGGAGAGGGGTCGTTTTGGTTCCATTAAACGCGGGTCCTGCTTGGTAGGCGGTTCGTTGAACCTTCCAGACCAGGCGCATGAGCACCTTAGGCACGATCTCGGGAGTACGGTTTAACGGTGCGGTTCGTTGAACCGCTTTTTTTATCACCACCCGGGTCAGGGGGTGCCGTTCGGCGGCCGCGGGAATACCGCCGCGGATGAAGTGAGGCGACCAATTTTCACGCCCTACCTGTGTCGGACGCCGTCCGATCGTTAAAAAACCCGCCTGGTGCGGGGCGGGTGTGAATCGCCAGGTTCCGGCAGGGAGTTGACTAAAAAAACCCCGCCCGCAGGCGGGGTCTTTCTGAGCCTCGTGGTGTATTCCTCGGATATGAGGGAAAACACACCCGTAAGCGGTACTCTGTCTTTGGAATCACATTTCCTAACCGGACCACGCCAATCGGAAGAAGGCTTTAACAAACGGCATCACAAGGTTTATGACCCTGCCACAAAAGAACAGGAGGAATGTGGCAAAGAGGAAGGACACGCCTGTCGAGTTTATATCACCCT
>DATKYS010000105.1 GCA_035528375.1 bacterium | reverse complement strand
AGGGGCGGGTCTCCACACCCGCCCGCCGAAATACACTACGCCGTACCGCGCAGCTTCTCCACGATCTGCTCCACCGTCAGAAGCTTCCCCTCGCTCACGAGCTTCCCATCAATCTCCAGCGCCGGGGTGAACATCACCTTGGCGACGGAAATTTTCACGATGTCCTCCTCCTTGAGCACGATTCCCTGCTCCCCGGCGGCCTCCAAGGCTTCGAGGCAGTTCTGGTAGAGCCGGCCGCACCGGGCGCATCCCGCGCCGTATATCTTCAACTGACGCATGTGTCTCCTTAATTGACGGTCGGATAGATGAAGCCGAAGAGCCAGCCCGCCAGGGTGGAAAGCACCACCACCAGACCGACGTAGACGGCGGTTTTTTTCGTGCCCAGGACGGAACGGATGACCAGCATGTTCGGCAGGGAGAGGGCCGGTCCGGCCAGAAGCAGGGCCAGGGCCGGTCCGCCGCCCATCCCCGCGCCCAAAAGCCCCTGGAGGATGGGCACCTCGGTGAGCGTGGCGAAGTACATGAGCGCGCCGGCGACCGAGGCGAAAAAGTTGGCCGCCAGCGAGTTGCCGCCCAGCGCGCCCTCGATCCAGCGCGACGGGATGAGCCCCTCGTGCCCGGGTCGTCCCAGGAGGAACCCGGCCACCAGAACGCCCGCGAAGAGGAGGGGGAGAATCTGCCGGGCGAACTCCCAGCTCCTGGCGCCCCACTCCCGCAGCTCGTCCCGCTTGAACCAGCGCCGGAGCTGGATTGCCAGGATGAGCAGGAACCCGCCGCCGACCCAGAAGCGGTTTTCGTGGAGCCAGCGGCCCAACCCCCCGCCGCCCGGGTTGCCCCAGTTGACGAAGACCAGCAGGGCGATCATGGTGAGGAAGTAGATGCCGTCCTGCCAGGGCCTGCGCCGCGGCGCGGTATCCACGGGTTCCGCGAGGGCCTCCGCCGCGCGCTTCTGTTCGGAGCGCCGGAATATGGCCGACATGGTCAGGCCGATGACCACGCTGAACACGATGGCGCCGACCGCCCGGGCGATGCCCAGGGTCGGCCCCAGAACCGCCGCGGTGAGGATGACCGCCATGACGTTGACGGCCGGACCGGCGTAGAGGAATGTCGCCGCGGGCCCGATTCCAGCCCCGCGCTTGTAGATGCCGGCGAAGAGCGGCAGGACGGTGCAGGAGCACACGGCCAGCACCGCCCCGGAGACGCTCGCCACGCCGTAGGCCACGACCCGGTTCGCGCCGTGGCCCAGGTAGCGCAGCACCGCTCCGCCGGACACGAACACGCCCACCGCCCCGGCGATGAAAAACGCCGGAATCAGGCAGAACAGGACGTGCTCGCGGGCGTACTCCGAGGCCATCGCCACCGCTTCTCCGGCGGCGCCTTCCACACGCCCCGACGCGAAGGGCATGAGGTAGAAGGCCAGGAAGACGGCCAGCATTAAAATGAACATCGTGCGGTTTTTCATAGCTGGAAATCGCCGTCGGAGTCGAGGGGGGAGGCCGTCGCGAGGTCGAGGGCGCGCAGAATCGCCGGCACCCGGTAGTCCGTGATGCGGTACATCCGCCGGGGGCCTTCGATGCGGCAGGCGACGACGCCCAACTCCTTCAGCCGGGCCAGGTGGCGGCTGACGTTGGACTGCTCGCCGACGCCGGGGTAGAGCTCGCAGACGCAGCGTTCGCCCCGGCTCAGGCGCAACAGGAGCCTCAGGCGCGTCTCGACGGCCAGGGCGCCGAGGAGATCCAGCGCGCGGTCCAGGCCCGCGGTGCGCATCGTTTTTTCGACCATCTGCCGCCCCCGGTTAATTTACCCTTCAATCATATTACCGACGAGTCATATTGTCAAGTGATACGTGCGACCGCCCGCGGCCGTCATCTATGGAAAATCGCACGATTCTATTCGTAGTGCGGGGAATTCCTTCCCCCGCTTTCACCCATGCGATGACGTAGGGCGGCCCCTCCGCGGGCCGCCGCGAATTGCGATGACGTAGGGCGGGGTTTTCCCTTCGGGCGCAGATACCTAACCCCGCCGCCTCTACGTTCCCGGCCCCGACCCTCACCCTAGCCCGTCGGCGCGATTGCGATGATGTAGGGGCGGATCTCCTGACCCGCCCGCCCGATTTACCACCACCGCGCCCCCGGCGCGAAAAAACCGTTGACTGCGCCGGCCGGGCCCGTATACTTGGCGCCATGCCCGCCGAAAAACCCTCGCTACTCCTCGTAAACGCCTGCCTCGACGCCGACGACCCCTGCATCCCGGTCTACCTGGCGATGCTGGAGCCCTTCTTCCGCGTCGCTACGGTCCACGTGGACGCGCTGGCCTCGCCCCGCTTCGCCGAGGACGCGGCGGTGGTGACCGGCTCGACGAAGCTCATCACCCGCGACCCGGCCCCCGAAATCCTCTACGCCCTCTACCGGGAGACGCAGAAGCCGCTCCTGGGCATCTGCTACGGGCACCAGACGCTGGCCCACGCCTGGGGCGCCCGGGTGGTCAAGAAGGCGTTCTTCGAAGCCGACGCCGAAATCCGCGTCACGCGCACCGACACGCTCCTGGCCGGGTTTACGAAAACTTTCACCGCTTTCAAGTCGCACTTCGAGCACGTGTCGGCGGACGAAGGGCTGACGCGGCACTTCGACGTGCTGGCCACCTCGGACTGGTGCGCGGTGGAGGTCATCCGACACCGGACGCGGCCGCTGTGGGGGACGCAGTTCCACCCCGAGCGATCGGGGAAAACGGGGGAGCTCATCGCCGCCAATTTTTCCCGGATAGTGGCGGGGGCCGGGTCGTGACGCTCCGCCCGATGCCCCGCAGGTCCCCCCGTAGGGGCGGGTGTCCACACCCGCCCGTTGCGTCGTTGACCGTCATACAACCCAATGTAGGGCGGTGTTTCATAACCCCGCCGCGTTCACGCCCGGGCCGCGCCCCGTATTTGCGATGACGTAGGGGCCGACCGTCGGCGCGCCGTTCAGGTCGGCCCGCGGGCGACCGTGGACTTCTCGCCCCTACGGATTTGATTAGCGATGTGCGGCCGTAGGGGCGGGTGTCCACACCCGCCCGCCTTTTCACCTACCAACCCCGACCCTCACCCTAGCCCTCTCCCTAAAAGGGAGAGGGGATAGCGGCAACCCTCACCCCGACCCGTCGGCGCGCCGCCCCCCAGAGGGGGGAGGGAGAATAAAAAAGCCCCCATCCGCCGTATACCTTGACGCGCACCGGCGCACCTGCTATCCTCCTCCCCCGTCCACAACCACTCCCGCGGAGCAAAGTTGTCCCCACGTTTCACCGCCCTGGACCGGCGCCACATGGAGCGGGCCCTGGAGCTCGCGGCCCAGGCCTACGGCCGCACTTCGCCCAACCCCCTGGTGGGCGCGGTGGTGGTCAAGGACGGGGAAACCGTGGGCGAGGGCTGGCACCGGCGCGCCGGGGAGCCCCACGCCGAGGTCCTGGCCCTGAAGGACGCCGGCGGCGAGGCGAAAGGCGCGACACTCTACTCCACCCTCGAACCCTGCTGCACCCACGGCCGCACCCCGCCCTGCGTGGACTCCATCATCGAGGCCGGAATCGGACGGGTGGTCGCCGCCATGGAGGACCCCAACCCCGAGGTGCACTGCCGGGGCCTGGAGGCGCTGCGGTCGGCGGGAATCGAGGTCGGGGTCGGCTGCCTGAAGAAGAAAGCGGAAAAGCTCAACACCCCCTACGTCAAGTTCATCACCCGGGGCCTGCCCTACGTGACGGTGAAGATGGCGGCGAGCCTGGACGGCAAGATAGCCACCTCCACGGGCGACAGCCGCTGGGTGACCGGGCTCGAGTCGCGGCGGATGGTGCACCACTTCCGCAACTACACCGACGCGGTGCTCATCGGCATCCGCACGGTGCTGGCCGACGACCCGCGCCTGGACGTGCGGGTGGACTTCCCCGACGTGCGGCACCCGCAGAAGGTCATCGTGGATTCGAAGGGACGGATGCCGACGCGGGGCCGCACCATCACACAGAGCCCGCGCACCATCGTCGCCGTGTCGCCCAAGGCCAGCCTGACGCGGATCACTTCGCTGGAGGGGGCCGGGGCCCGGGTGGAGGTCATCCAGGGCACCCCGGTGCGCGTGGACATGACGGGGCTGATGCGGAGGCTGGCCGAGCTGGACATCGTGACGGTCCTGGTCGAGGGCGGCGGGGGGGTGGCCGGCAGCCTCTTCGAGGCCGGGCTGGTGGATGAAGTCGTGGCCTTCATCGCCCCGGTGCTCATCGGCGGCGTCAAGGCTCCGGGACCCATCGGCGGTCGCGGCGTCGAGCGCATGATAGACGCCCACAGGCTGGCGGACGTGACCTACGAGCAGGTGGGCGAGGACCTGATGATCCGGGGGAAGGTCCGCCGGGGATACAGGACCAACGGGGACGTGACCCTGTCGGAGTAGGGGCGGAGTATTTTCCCTCTCCCAGTGGGAGAGGGCGGCAACGGGTGCGCCAGGGTGTGCTACTGGCCGTATTTTCCCTCTCCATGTGGGAGAGGGATTAAGGGTGAGGGCTACCTTATTAAAAACGGGCCGACCGCATGTCGGCCCCTACGTCATCGCAATAGGCGGGATGTAGGGCGGCCCCTCTGCGGGCCGCCGCGGCGGGAATTGAAATCCCCGCCCTACATTTCGGCGCGCATCGGCGGAAAAACGGGCGGGTGTGGACACCCGCCCCTACGCAGAAAAGGGGGATTGAATTTCCACCGGCCGGTTGGTCAACCTACGCCTACCACCAGTTGTCCGAGCCGTTGAAGCTCACCGAGAGGCGGAAGATCTCTTCCTCGAGCCCGTTCTCGTCGAGGTTGCCCCGCCGGGCGTACTGGAAGGCCAGGTCAATGGTGCTCTCGTCCTCCTCGCCGAAGAAAACGCCGGTGCCCACCGTGACGCCGAGCTCGGAGAAGCCCGTCCCCCGCGGCGAGTCGTAGAGCGTCTCGTAATACCCACCCACACGCCAGGGCATCCGCCAGAGGAAGAAGTCGGTGAAGCGCCGGCTGGGGATGACCTCCACCCCGAGCCCCGCGTGCAGCGTGTCGTCGTAGCCCCGCTCCACGCCGTCAATGGTGAAGCCGCTCCACATCTCGTAGCGGAAATCGCCCACCAGCAAGAGGTTCCGGCTCGGCGTCCAGCCCACGCCCAGGCCGAAGTTCACCGGGAAGTCGAAGGTCGCGCTCTCCCGCGAGACCTCGCCGAAGTTGGACTCGGTGATCTTCGTCACGTCGCCCAGGACGGGGTACTCGAGGTAGGCGCCGAGGTTGAACTGCCCCAGCCGGGCGTTCACCCCCGCGGCCAGGGTCAGGCCGACGACGTCGGTGACCAGGCGGTCCTCGGTGTCGGTGTACTCATCGTTATCCTCGTCGTCGAACTCGGTGCGCCAGACCTCGGTGGGGGAGCCTATCAGGCCGCTGACGCGGATGCCGAGGCCGAGGTTCTCGTCGGGGGCCCAGGCCAGGGCCAGGTTGGCCGCGCTCACCGCCCCCCGCCCCTCGACCCAGGCGGTGCCCACCTCCTCGTCGCCGTCGTGCAGCGGTTCCGAGTAGAGGTACCGCCAGCTCTGCCGCTCCTGCCACCCCGCCCCCACGGCCAGGCCCGCCGGCAGGTCGAAGGTGAACTGGATGTTCGGCAGGTCCACGACCTCGTAGACGCTGTCCCCCGCCGCGACCCGGTAGAAATTGTTCTCCCACCGGGTGGTGAGGGTGATGGTGGAGTACTCCCGGCCGGCGATGGACGCCGGGTTGATGAGCGACAGGCTGTAGGGGTCCCACAGGCCGAGGGCGTTGTTGCCCAGGGCCATGCCGCGGGCGTCGGCGGGCGGGACCGGCTCGCCGGGCCGTCCCAGGGAGTAGAGGGAGTACCCCAGCGCCAGGCCGGGGAGGAGGATCAACAGAATGATGGCGCGGTTTTTGAGCATGTCGTTTTTCTAAAGAACGCCGATCAGTGCGTCAGTTGGAAGACTTCCCCGGAATCCAGTTCATAACGGCATGAGTGAGGCTGCCATTAACGTTTTAGAAGCCATACATCACCGTTTTCGTGGTTGCGATTCGAAATGAAAACCACATCCTTTTCACCGGGAACGTAACAGGGATAATCGTTGGAGTCTGATTCCGTCAAAACCGTTACATCACCACCGGTTGAAGGAATAGAGCAGAGTTCGCCCCAAACCTCGGGATCATCGGATGAAACAAAACAGATTTCTTCCCCGTCGGGAGACCAGGTGGGATTCAGATACCTGTTCGGCCCTTCGGTCAGTTGAGTCAATCCCGAGCCGTCCTTTTCAATTGTCCAAATATTTGGTTCGTAGGGGTTGTAACTATAATAAGTAAAAACGATTGTTTCGTTATCCGGTGACCATTCAGGAGCCATAGGATAATAATTAGGATCCCAAAGTAAATTAGTTATTTCTGAAGAATCAATATTGTACAGATATAAATGTTTAGGGAAACCGACGCTATCGACATAAACGATAAGGCTTCCATCAGGACTAATTGATGGTGAAGCTTCGACAGTAGAGACAGGAATTAAGTGTTGAATATCACCCGTAATAATATTGAGAAGAACAATGTAATTATCTGACAATTCCAAATCTGCTACTAAAGCTACGATTTGGGAATTATCTGGGCCCCAGTCAATATAATAGAAAAGGTAATTGTCATCCTCAAATACAAGCTGGGGTGTTCCTCCTGTGGTTGGTATTTTCCAAACAGCCGGAAGAGTAGAACCACGACGAGAGATAAACGCAACCCAATTTCCATCGGGTGAAACGGTGGCGCACCCGTCGTAGAAGTCATCGTCCGTTAAAGGATATTCACCGGGCTCAATAGGGTTGGAATCAGTCGTCGGGTTGCACCCAAGCATGACTACGATTAACAAACCTATTTTTAGGAATAAGTTAGACACAACGACCTCTAGTTACCTTCTCTTCACCACTCGTGTTTATCGCTTAGAAGGAATGTAACCGAAGAAACCGTAATCACCACGCTCAATATGAGGTCGCCCCTTCCTCCGGCTCACGGTCGTACCAGAAATCCGGGGGGAGGGTGTACTTGACGACCAGGCGGGGACTGCGGCCCTCGACGGCCTCCTGGGTCCACAGGCGGATGGGGTCCTCGTAGCCCTGCTCCGTGGCCAGCTTGATCACCAGACCGTGCTGGTCCTCCTCCCCCGTTATCCAGTCCTGGACGATGGGGGTGACGTCTATCTTGACGTAGCCGGGCGGGGCGGGGTCGAGCCGGCCGGTCACCTTGGTGTCGGAGAGCGTCATCCGCCGCAGGTCGCCCTGGTCGTCCCCCTCGGAGAAGTCGTCCTCGAGGGGGTGGGCGGCGATGCCGACCGCGCCGTCGCGGCCGGGGAAATCCGAGAAGAGCTCCAGCTCGGCCAGATTGACCGTAGCCTCGGCGGGCAGGAGCGAGAGGTCGAAGTCGAAGACCAGCCGCCCTCCGGTACCGAAGGCGGACGAGAGCGGCAGCTCGGCCGCGGAGCCGTACACCAGCGAGTCGGGCTGCGAGAGGTCGTCCGCGATGATCACGTCCTGCCAGGCCTCCAGACTGGCCTCCATCTTCTGCCCCACGGAGGATTCCCACACGACCACCAGGTGGGGGCGGTTGCTCGAGTTGTCTATATCGTCGGAGTAGAACTCCTTGATGACCCGGGCGGTGTCCTCGTCCTGGGCCTTCAATAACAGACCGTTCTCCTCGTCGGGGTTGTCCAGCCACCAGGCGACCAGGTTGGTCACGTCGAAACTGCGTATCTCGCCGTAGCCCGAGGGGGGCTCGTCGAGGACGAAAGAGCCGAAGGGGCCGGTGTAGTCCGCGCCGGGGTCGTCCCAGTCCTCGTCCTCGGTGCGCTTCAGCCAGGTGGCCTCGTCGTCCTCCCACTCGCTCGTGACCGCGTACACGTCCACCGTCAGGCTGCCCTGGGAGAAGGGGCGCCAGTTGGCGACGCCGGGGGACTCGGCGTAGTAGTACTCCACCCGCGCGCGGTAGAGACTCTCCGACGTCACCTCGTCGGGCAGGTCCTCCACCTTGAAGTTCACCAGGCTGCGGACCAGGGTATCGTCCACCCGGCCCACGGCGTCGGTGAGCGCTCCGTCGGTGTTGCCGTAGCCGAAGTAGCCGGTGTCCGCCCATCCCGGGCCGGGCTCGAGGATGAGGGTGAGGATTTCCTGGTCCGGGCGGTCGTTGAGCCCGCCCCCCAGTGGGTTGTCGGACTGGGGGTCGCAGCCGGCCGCCAGGAGCGCGAATAGAAACAAGTACAGCGGTCGTCTCACGGCACCTCGTTGCGGTCGTGGCGTTCCGTTACAGCTTCAGGTTGGCCGCCTCGGCGGCGAACTGGGCGGAGAGGTTCTCGAGCCTCTTCCTCTCGGCGCGGTCGTCGGCGCCCTCGGCCTCGAGGGCGTACAGCCGGGCGATGGAGTAGTAAAGCTCGAGCGCCGTCGCGGTCGGGATGCCCAACTGGAGCACCACGGTATAGGCGTCCACCGCCTCCTGGAGGTCGCCCCGCAGCTCGGCCAGCCGGCCGGTGAAGATGCCCACCTCGGGGTCCTTGGGAACCATGTGGCGGAGTGTCTGGAGGACGGCGTCGGCCTGCTCGAAGCAGCGCCCGGCGATGTAGGCGCGGACGAGCATCTTCTGTGTGGATGTCCCGGCGGGGTCGCGTTCGGCGGCGGCCTCGGCGTACCGTATGGCGCGGGAGAAGTCTCCGGCGGCGATGTGGATCCGGGCCAGGCCGCTGAAGCTCCGGGGGTCGTCGGGCGCGACCCGGGTCGCGGCCTCGTAGCCCTTCGCGGCCAGGGACGGCTCGCCCTCGCGCTCGTAGGCCAGCCCGATGTTGTACAGGGCGTCGGGGTCGTCCTTCCGGGAACCCAGGACGGTCCGGTATGAGTTCCGGGCGGCGACGTAATCGCCGGCGGCCAGGGCGTCGCCGCCCAGCCAGCGGTAGAGCTCCACCGGCGCCGTGGAGTAGGGCACCTGGTGGGTGCCGTTGGTGGCGGTGAGCTCCAGCTCGCGCTCGGCGGCTTCGGAGTCCCCCGCTTCGTAGAGGCACCGTGCGAGGTGGTAGTGCGCCCGCGCCGGCAGCGGGTCGTGCTCGAGCGCCTCCGAGCAGGCCAGAATCGCCCACCGCTGGCCCAGCGGCAGCCCCTCGAAGCCCTCCACCGGCACGGCGGGCTGGTCGGGCAGCGGCAGCTCGATGGCGGGCTCGTAACCCTCCCCGAGGTCCAGGGACAGGGCGATGGCCGCCGCGGCGTAGAAGCAGCCCGGAACCTTCGGGGCGCTCTGCAGAATCTTCGTCAACTGCTCCAGGGCCAGGATGTCGTTGCCCTCGGCCAGGGAGAGCCAGGCCAGCCGTGGACGCAGGCGGTAGGCGGCCCTGGGCGAGGTCTCCGTCCCCTCGGAGAGTATCGCCCGGGCCTTCTCCAGGTTGTCCAGGCCGATGCAGGTGTCGGCGAGGTTTACGTAACCGGAGCCCAGGCCGGGGTCTATGTCTATGGCCTTGGTGAACTCCTCGGCTGCGTCTGCGAGCTGTCCCGCGGCGGAATAGATCAGCCCCCGCCCGTAGGCGTGCCAGGCCCGGGACAGCCCCAGCCGCTCCGCCTGCTCGAGCTGCTCCCGCGCCCGGTAGAAGTCGCGGTGGTGGGCGTGGTACAGGGCGAGCTGGAAGCTGTAGAAGGGGTCGTCGGGGTGTGCGTCGCGGTCGGCGATGAGGCGGTTGCGCGCGGCCTCGAGGCCGTAGGTGCCGGCCAGGGCCGCCAGACGCCCCTCCGCCGCCTCGTAGTTCGTCGGGTCCAGGGACAGCACGGCCTCGTACTCGATGAGCGCCTCGTCGGGGAAGCCCTCGTCCAGGAGCACGTTGGCCGTGAGGAGGTGGGGCTCCGGGTCCTCGCGGCGGGTGAAGACGAAAATGAGCGCCGCCGTGACGGCCAGGAGGGCCGCGGCGCACCAGATTAACAGGCGTTTGGTCTTCTTTTCGAGCGCCATGGCGCCCCTTCACCGCCGGCCGCGGAGCCGGGAGGTAGTCGGCGTTCTCCGCTGCTCCTCCCGCACCAGGCGGCCGTCGTGGAGGTGGAGGATGCGGCGCCCCGTCGAGGAGACATCGAGATCGTGCGTGACCACGATGATGGTCTGACCGTCGGCGTGGAGCTTCCGGAACATGTGCATAATCTCTACGCCGGTTTTCGAGTCCAGGTTTCCCGTGGGCTCGTCGGCCAACAGAATCGAGGGCCGGGTGACCAGGGCGCGGGCGATGGCCACGCGCTGCCGCTGGCCGCCCGAGAGCTCGCTGGGCTTGTGGTCCATCCGGTCGGCCAGGTCCACCTCCGCCAGGGCCAGCCGGGCCAGCTCCAGGCGCTCCGACGGCGGGATGCGGGAGTAGACGAGCGGGAGCTCCACATTGATCAGGGCGCTCGCCCGCGGCAGCAGGTTGAACGTCTGGAAGACGAAGCCGATGCGCCGGTTGCGGATGTCGGCCAGTTGGTCGTCGTCCAGCTCGCTAACCAGCTCACCGGCCAGCTTGTAGCTCCCCGACGTGGGCGTGTCCAGGCAGCCGATGAGGTTCATCAGGGTGGACTTGCCCGACCCCGAGGGGCCCATGATGGAGACGTACTCGCCGGCGGCGATGTCCAGGTCCACCCCGTCCAGGGCGCGGACCTCCACCTCCCCCATCCGGTAGACCTTGGAGAGGCTGCGGACCTCGATGAGCGGGGCCTCCGGGACGGGCGGCGGCGGGGGCGGGAGCTCTTCACCGGCGGCCCGCGACAGGCGCCACAGGTCGAAGTCACCCTCGTACTGACGGGTCAGCCGGCGGACCTCCTGTAGCGGCTCGCTCATGGGCTCATCTTTCGTCCGTAGACTGGCTGAATTTCACACCCCGACCCTGTGCTCTTTGAAAGGCTAATTGAACGGTTTGAGAAGCCTTTCTACGTCTTCGATCCAGAGGCCGGACTTCGGGGTGACCTCGAAGGTCGTCTCGTCCATCGAGCCGGGGGCGCCGCTGAACTCGATGGAAGGTATGGCGTTCTTGGCGAAGCCGCCGGTGACCGCCTGTATCTCGTCGCCGACGACCAACCAGCAATCGTAGCCTATCTGCGGCATGGCCTCGTTGAGGTGACCGACGACGACGCCCGTTCCCTTGGGGTTCTCGCACCACATCCAGTATTTGAGGTCGTCCCGTATCGGGGCGTCCGACTCCCGGTGGATGCGGGCGATGACGGTATTGACGGCCTCTCGTGCCTTGCGCTCAGCTTCGGGTACGTCTTTTTCTTCGCCGCAGAGGGAGACCAAGAGCCACCCAAGACCGATTACCACGGCCGACGCGATCAGGTACGCGGCGCACCCGGGTTTAGACTTCGGCATGGCCATCGCCTACTAATCAGATTGACGCCCTGAAGGCGCCCTACGAGGCGTTGACGGGCGGCGGCGGGGGCGGGAGCTCTTCACCGGCGGCCCGCGACAGGCGCCACAGGTCGAAGTCACCCTCGTACTGACGGGTCAGCCGGCGGACTTCCTGCAGCGGCTCGGCCATATTCACTCTCGTCGGTTGAAAGACGGGTGCCGCGGGCGCGTGCGGGGGATCAGACAAGGGGTTTACCCCTTGCCCCGACTGAGGATGCCCCGGCTCGGGCGGAGGTCAATCCTCGATTCCGGACCACGCCCGTCCGTCCTGAGTTGGCAACGCGCCGGGGGCGGTCGCCCTCAACGGCCTGAAGCGGGACTCCGCCCCCCCCCGCCCCGCAAGCTCTCCGTAAAGCCACCCCTCCGGCCCACCCCTCCGGCCGTGGCGGCAGCGCGTCACTCCCAGGCCGTATCCCTCTTTTTACAAAAGCGGACCCTCGTTACCCCCCCCGGGGCGGTCGCGGGTCACTTCTCCACCTTCTCCTCGACCACCTCGGCCACGGTCACCCGGCCCCCGTGCTCCAGCTCGCGCAGCTCCTTGTACGGGCCGCCGACCACCGTCTCCCCCTCCTCGACGCCCGACAGAATCTCTATAAAGGCCTCGTCGGAGACGCCGGTGACGACGGGGCGGAACGACACCGTCTCACCGTCGAGGATGAAGACCCCCTCGACCTCGTCCCAGTCGTTGGGGAGCGCGTAGTCCTCCCCGAGCCATTCCAGCACCGTCTCGCGGTCCCGGACGACTACGGCGGAGATGGGCACGCTCACGGCGTCCTCGGCGGTATCCGTGGTTATCTCCACCGTGGCGCTCATCCCGGGGAGCACCGTCGGGGGCAGCTCGTCGGTGATGATGACCTTTATCTCGAAGTTGACCACCTCGGCCTCGGAGCCGGAGAGTGAGGTTTTTGCCGAGCGGGCGATTTCGGAGACGTAGCCGGCGAAGCTCTGGCGCGGGAAGGCCTCGATCTCCACCACGGCCGACTGGTTGAGCTCCAGGGAGACGACGTCGGTCTCGTCAATCTCGGCCTCCACCTTCATCCCCTCGAGGCTGGCGATGGTGGCCAGGGGGACGATGGTGAAGGTGGGGGGGTAGGCGATGTCGCCCTCCTCGAAGTTCAGCGCGACGACGACGCCGTCCATGGGCGATGAGTAGCGTGTCTTGTCCACGGAGTCGCGGGCGGCGCGGATGGAGGCCAGGGCGCCCCAGGACTGGCTCTTCGCCGTCTCGTACTGCGCCCGAGCCACCTGGAGCTGCGTCTGCGTGGCCTCCCACTCCTGCTTGGAGATGAGCCCTTCGCTGTAGAGGCTCTGCTGGCGGGTGAAGTTGTCCTCGGCCTGGGACAGGTTGGCCTGGGCCAGATCCAACTGGGCCTGAGCGGCGGAGTAGCCGGCCTGACTCTGGCTCAAGAGGCTCTGCGACTGGTCGGGGTCAATCTCCAGAATCAGGTCGCCCTCGTGGACCTGCTGGCCCTCCACGACGGCCACGCGGACGATCTGGCCCGCGGTGAGCGCCACCAGGTTCACCTCGATGGCGGGACGGACGTGCCCCGGCCCGGAGACCACGCTCTCGATGGTGCGCTTTTCCACCGGCTCGACGTTCACCACGGACTCGGGCTCTCCCGAGGCGAGGACGTTGACGAGCACTATCGCCGCCAGGGCGCCCAGGACGATGATAATGATCGTCCGGCGCTTGCGTTTCTTTCTCTCGGCGGGGCTCAGGTTTTCCGCCACAACGCCTCCCGTCAGCGGGTTTTTCCCCGTTCCGCGGCAAAATAGTTAATGATTGTACAACCGATTTTGTGCGGGAACGAAACGGTCACTTAACCGAAAACTCCACCCGGTCGTTTTGTGCTCTACCTTCCTGGGTGTTATTTTGTGCTATGGGAGCATCACAACCCAGACCAACTACTTCCAGGCGTGAAGAGCTGATACCCCAAATATCGACCAATATATCCGCGACGGCTTGGGCTCGATCAACCGAAAGATGTTGAAGAAACGAAGCTTCGCCTTGGTTCGACGTATGGCCGGTAATTTTGATCATTATTGTTGGGAACTCTTGTAAAACCCTTACGATGTTTTTGATTTTATCTACATAAGGTGTAACTATTTTTGTGCTGTTTGGCTCAAAAAATATTGCTTCAAGCCTGATTACCCTGGGCGTACTTTGGGTTGATGGCTGTCCATCAGGACAACCATCTTCATCCTGATAGCCATTGATTGTCTCTGGCTCATCCGGGCACATGTCTTTATTATCAGGAACGCCGTCACGATCGGAGTCTGAATATCCGCCGGAACTCGTTGACGGCCCGATGCCGTATGCCGCGGAGGCGAACTCACCGGCCAATCTGCGGCACACATCGGGCAAACCCGATTCGCTGCTGGTGGTCTCGGTCTTGCCCAGCGTGGCCTCCGCCGTCTCCACGCTGATGAAGCGCAGCGATATAGTATAGGTGCCGCCTATAACGGAAAGGCTGCCAAGGGCGACGAAATCGGCACCGACTAACTTCCCCAGTTCTGCAACTGTACTGGCATCCACCAGTCCTGAAAGTTGAAAGGCGTGCTCCTCCATCACCCGGGCGAGTTGCGCCCGCTCGATAACCCTGAACTTCCCTGTGTTTATAATCTCGGTGCGAAGGATATCTGAGCAGGCGTCGGCCAGGTCTTGGCCACAGCGCTTGGCCTCGAGGTCCACGATGGCGATGGCGGGTTGCTCGGCGAGCCCGGCGACCGCTGTAATAATTATCAGAATGACGACGGCTCGCATGGTCATACATCCGCTTTCGTTGTGGAAGGGCTTCGCCCGCACGGGACCTTCATCAATCGAGTCATATGTGTCATTTATAGGTTACCGATCCGGTTTGGTTGGGCCGCCCGGAGGACGTTCTCGACGAGCATCTGGGTGGTCACCGGGCCGACCCCGCCGGGGGGAAGGGATAACCGCCCCTGCCCCGACCCGTGAACGAGTTCCTCCCCGGAGGGGAGAGGGACTGCTATTCCACCGTGACGAGGAAGGTCTCATCGTCCAACTCGACGCAGGCCCAGCCTTCGAGGCCGGCCTCGGTGCGCACCCTCGCCCAGTTTTCTCGTCTCTGGAGAACCTCGACGACATCCCCTTTTTTGAGAAGGCCGACCTTGTCGCCGATTGTGGTATCTGGATTATTGCGCATGTACAGGGCGTCTACGATCACCCGCAACCGTTCGGGGGACTCTACGGTTACTCTATGGCTTGTTTCGGAAGGGGCCGAGTAAACCGGGCACCAGGCGGGAGACTCGTCCGAGCTTGTGTTGTTCGTTAACTGGACCCGGTTGCGCCCGTCGGCGTCCATCACGAAGATTTCGGAGCTCCCGTCGCGGAAGGAGAAGAAAGCTATGCGGCGGCCGTCCGGGCTCCAGGCAGGCCCATTGTCCCAGCTCGTATTGTTGGTCAACTGTGTCTGGTTGCGTCCGTCGGCGTCCATCACGAAAATTTCAAAGTACCCGTCACGGTAGGACACGAAGGCGATGCGGCGGCCGTCCGGACTCCAGGCGGGCTCATTATCATCGTTTGTATTGTTCGTCAACTGTATCTGGTTGCGCCCGTCGGCGTCCATCACGAAAATTTCCTCGTTCCCGGCGCAGCGGTAGGCAAAGGCGATACGGCGACCGTCCGGGCTCCAGGCAGGCCCATTGTCCCTTCTTGTGTTGTTGGTCAACTGCGTCTGGTTGCGTCCGTCGGCGTCCATCACGAAGATTTCGGAGTCCCCGTCGCGCTTGGAGTCGAAGGCGATGCGGCGGCCGTCCGGACTCCAGGCGGGAGCCCCGTCCCAGCTTGTGTTGTTCGTCAACTGGGTCTGGTTGCGCCCGTCGGCGTCCATCACGAAGATTTCGGAGTCCCCGTCGCGGTCGGAGGCGAAGGCGATGCGGCGGCCGTCCGGACTCCAGGCGGGCGAATAATCCCCGCTTATGTTATTCGTCAACTGGGTCTGGTTGCGCCCGTCGGCGTCCATCACGAAGATTTCCCAGTCCCCGTCGCGGTAGGAGTAGAAGGCGATACGGTTGGGAACATCGCTGACATCCTCGACTTGAGCTTCGCCTCCCACGCCGCCTTCATCGGCCGCCTCATCCGGCTCATCGGAGCAACTCAAAGTCACCGACAGGCTCATCAATACAAATATGGTTAAAACACGCATAATGTTTCTTTTGTCAGTGAGGTATACTAATTACAAACAGCAACTCCGACCCTTACCCGGTATTCTATCGGTCGTTTTGAGCCGCCCGGAGGGCGTTTTCCAGGAGCATCTGGGTGGTCACCGGGCCGACGCCGCCGGGGACGGGGGTGAACCAGCCGGCCGTCTCGGCGACGTCCGGATGCACGTCGCCCTGCTCGCGGCCCAGCTCGTTATTCCAGTTATACCCGGCGTCGAGGACCACGGCGCCCGGCTTTACGTAGTCCGGCGTCACCATGTGCGCCCGGCCGATGGCCACCGCCAGCACGTCCGCTTCCCGCGCCACGCCCGGCAGGTCCACCGTCCGGCTGTGGCAGACCGTCACTGTGAGGTGCTCGGCCAGGAGCAGTTGAAAGAGCGGCTTGCCGACGATGTTCGAGCGTCCGATGATCACGGCCCGCTTGCCGACGAGCTCCACGCCGGTGGCCTTGAGCAGGTGGTGGACGGCGCGGGCGGTGGCCGGGACGAAGCGCGGTCGCCCCAGAGCCAGGAGCCCCGCGTTCACCGGGTGTACCCCGTCCACGTCCCTCGCCGGGTCCAGCAGGGAGTCCACCGCGTCCGGGTCGAGACCCTTCGGCAGCGGGCGCAGGACGAGGACCCCGTGGGCGCCGGCCTCGGCCTCTTTGAGAAGTTTACGAAAACCCTCCGGGTCCACGCCGGCGGGGAGTTCCACCGTTCTGACGACGAGGCCGCGCCTGGTCCCGGCCTTGGCCAGGGAGCGGGCGTAGGCGGCGGCGTTGGGGTCGCCCTCGGGCGCCAGGACGGCGAGGGTCGGCTCGATTCCGGCGCGACGCAGCGCCTCCGCCCGGGCCGCGTTGGCCTCGCCCAGCTCGCCGGCGATTTTTTTTCCGTCTAGGATGCGGGCGCTCAAAACGGTCCCGGTTGCGGGGTGTAAGTCATGTCCTGTTTGCGCGTGCTTGAGAGTTTAGCCGCTCCCGCCGCGCTAGTCAAGGGCGCGGGGCGGGCGGTGGTCGTCGGGGCGGCCTGGGACGGTCGCACTCTGTGATGACGTAGGGCGGGGATTCCCATCCCCGCCGTGTTTTTTTAAGGTGGCCCTCACCCCGACCCTCTCCCGGAGGGAGAGGGAGACCGCGGGCCGCCGCGTTTACGTTCCCGGCCCCGACCCTCAACCCCAACCTTCTCCCTAAAAGGGAGAGGGGGCCGCGGCAGCCCCTACCCGCGATTGCGATGACGTAGGGGCGGGTCTCCAGACCCTCCCGCGGGCCGACCTAAAGGTCGGCCCCTACGTTCGGCAACCACGGGAACGGGCGACCGTGGACGGTCGCCCCTACGGATCGCGGCAACGATTCGTGACGTAGTGCGGGGACTTTAGTCCCCGCCGCGTTTTTTTAAGGTGGCCCTCACCCCGACCCTCTCCCGGAGGGAGAGGGAGACCGCGGGCCGCCGCGTTTACGCCGCGATTCTCACCTCGACCCGTACCCCGCCGGTCCACCCCGGGGCGTTTGTGCAACCGATAATTGCCACAACGACCCGGACTTACGTATAATGGCCGCGTTGGGCCGGAGCGGTGGTTCTTTCGACCGACCAGCCGCGACGGCCCGCGGAGGCCCCCTTGTTCGACCTCGAGGTCTCGCTCAAAGACATCCTCGACGTCCTCATCGTCGCCTTCATCGTCTACGAGCTCCTGGTGATGATCCGGGGGACGCGGGCGGTGCAGATGCTGATGGGGCTCCTGCTCCTGGTCCTGGCGAGCATCCTGGCCGAGCTGGCGCGGCTGCCGGCGCTCAGCTTCGTCTTCGGCAACTTCAAGACCGTCTGGATAATCACCTTCGTGATCCTGTTCCAGCCGGAGCTGCGGCAGGTGCTGGCCCACCTGGGGCAGAACCGCTTCATCCGCTTCTTCATCGGGGCGGAGCGCAACTTCGTGGACGCGGTGGTCGAGGCGGCGGGGGAGTGCATCCGGCTGAAGATAGGGGCGCTGGTCGTCTTCGAGTACACCGACGGCCTGCGGTACTACATCGAGCGCGGGGTGAAGATCGGCGCCCAGGTGACGCCGGAGCTCCTGGTGACCATCTTCACCGAGAAGAGCCCGCTGCACGACGGGGCGACCATCATCCGCAACGGGATGGTGGCCTCGGCGGGGACGATGCTGCCGCTGGCCGACCCGCCGGGTCTGGCGCGCAAGTACGGCGCCCGGCACCGCGCCGCCATCGGCATCTCCGAGGAGTCCGACGCCGTGGCCCTCGTGGTCTCCGAGGAACGCCAGGTGGCCTCCATCGCCCGTAACGGCAAGCTCACCGAGTACACCGTCAACGAGCTGGGCAAGCTGCGCTCCGACCTGACGAAGATTTTCGGCGTGGACTAGGGGGGGCCCCCTCGTCCCGCGCGGCGGCACGGATTCAGCCGTCCCTTTACCGGAATAACCTGGAAGGTCCGATGGCCTCCAAGCGTGCCCGCTTCTGGCAGACGCTTTCGAAAAACTGGGGGCTGAAGGTCATCTCGCTGGTGGTGGCCGCCGCGGTCTGGCTCTACGCCAACGCGGTCGCCGAGCGCACGCGCACCTTCAACGTCCCCGTGGTCCTGGCCAACGTCCCCCCGGGCACCGTCGTCACCGCCGGCAGCGAGAGGACCGTCCCCGTGATCATCCGCGGCCGGGGCATGGATCTCCTTTCCCTCACCGCCGACGACTTCTCCGCCGAGGTGGACCTCCAGGGCCGCAAGCTGGGGCCCACCACCCAGGAGATTTCCACCGGCGACGTCTCCCTCCCCCCGGGCTTCGAGCTGACGATTCTCAACGTCCTGCCGCACCGCGAACTCGTCATCACCCTGGACGCCGAGAAGGTGAAGAAGGTGCGTGTCCGGCCACGAATCGTGGGCCGGCCCTCCGAGGGGCTCACGGTGGCCCGCGTGACCTGCGACCGCCCCGAGGTGCGCCTCCGCGGCCCCGCGACCGCCCTGGCCGAGATGACCTACGTGGAGACCGCCCCGGTGGACATCTCGGGCATGACCGAGTCCGGCCGGCGGCAGGTGGCGCTCATGCCGATAGGCCCCGGCGTCGAGCCGGTGGAAGGGTTGCTGGTGGTGGTCAGCGTGGAGCTGATCCCGGCCGAGGTCCATTCCTGGCGGGTTCCCGTGCGGGTGGTCGGCGTGCCCAAGGGCTTCACCGCCTCCCTCGAGCCCCGGACGGTGGAGCTGGTCGTCGAGGCGCCGGTGGGCGAGCTCGCCGATTTCGGCCCCGAGGTGGAGGTCTCCCCCCCGGTCTGGCAGGCCGGGGTGTACACGGTGGAGCCGGTGCCCGTCCTGCCGCCGGGCGCACGGGTCAAGGCCATCCACCCCCCCGTCCTGGTGATGACCCTCGAGCGCCGGTCCGGGTAGCCCGGCGGAAAAATAATCCCGTCCCGCCCGAACGCCGGGAGGAAAAAGTGGTGCGTAAAGCGACCGCCCTGTTGTTTGCGCTGCTCGTCGTCGCCGCCTTCGGGATAGAGCGCGAGGTGGACGAGGCGCTGACCCCGGCCATCACGGCCTTCCGCGACGGGAGGCTGGAGGACGCCCAGCTCTTCCTGGTGGACTACCTCACGAGCACGCCCGAGGGTGAGGAGCCGACTTCGGCCGCCGAGGCGTACTTCTACCTGGGGCTCATAGACGAGCTCGACGGGAGCCTGGCGGAGGCCGAGCAGTTCTACGGCGCCGCCATTGACTCCTGGCCCGACTACTCCGACGCCCTGACCGCCCTGGGCACGCTCCTTTCCATGCGCGGGGAGTTCGAGCAGGCCCAGACGAAGCTGGAGCGCGCCGTCTCCCTGGCACCCGATTCGGCCATCGCCCTGGCCAACCTCGGCTACGTCTACCTCGCCCAGGACCTCACCACCAAGGCGGAGACCAGGTTCAGCCAGGCCCTGGAGCAGAAGCCCGACTACGTCTTCGCCCGGGTCAACCTGGGCTACATCTTCATGGTGACCGAGCGCTACGAGGAGGCGGTGGACCAGTTCCGCTACGCCCTGGCCCTGGAGCCGGACAACCTGGAGGCCAACGCCAACCTGGCCGACCTGTTGGTCGTCTGGGCCAGGAACTACGGCGACGCCTACGAGCACTACCGCCGCGTGCTCGAGGCCCTCCCCGACGATTTCATCGCCAACCAGCGCGTGGGCTACATCTACACCGTCATCGGCGACTGGGGCTCGGCGGAGGATTACCTCGAAGACGCCCTGGACGTCAGGCCCGACGACGCCGACACGCAGAGCCTGTTGGATTACGTGCGCCGGAAGATGGCGGAGGGCCCACCCGCGGGGCCGGTCATCAGCCAGGTCATCCTGGACGGCAACGCCAACGACGAGCGGGACGGCATCCTGGAGGCCTTCGGTCTCAAGCCGGGCCAGCCGTACACCGAGGAGTCGGTCAACGACGGCCTGGAGCGCATCCGCGATTACTTCCGCGGCCGGCCCATCGGAGGCGTCTCCCTCGAGGTACGCACCGAGGACCAGTTCGACGGCCGGGCGGTGTCCCTGGAGCTGGAGGTGGTGACCGGCGAGTCGGCGACGCTGGGCGCCGTGGAGCTCCGGGGGCTGGTGGATACCCCGGTGGACGTGGTGGAGCCGATTCTGGCGGCCCACGGCATCTTCGTCGGCGCGCCCTTCGACAGCCGCGAGGTCTTCACCGCCGTCCGCGAGCTCTTCGAGACCGGCTACTTCGCCAGCGTCAGCCGCAACCTGCGCTCCGGCGTGACCCCCGACGAGATTGACCTCATCATCCTCTTCGAGGAGAAGCGGGGCGAGTGACGCCGCGGTGGGCCGGGGTGAGGCCGGGGGGTGTCCGGAGGAATTCCTGCACCGGGTCACGCGGCGTTCCCCGATGGGGCTGGCTCATCCCTGCGCACGGTGGGAGGTTGAGCCGGCAAGGGGCTATTTCCCCGAAGGGCTTAGGCGATGCCCATTGTCTTTAGGGTCCTTCATCGCGTGCGGGGGAGGTCGTAAGGGCCGGTCGCGGATACCGGGAAACCGGGAGAGGCGACCTCGACGGGTTTCGGTCCCGTGAGCGAAGACGGCGGTGCGGTCGTTGCGGTCTCGTTCGCGCCCGAGGCGATTCGCCGACGGGTTTCGATCCCCGTAAACGGGTTTTCTCCAACGCGGAAAGCGGCTTTTTCGTCGCCCAAAATAGCGGATACCGGCTCCACTGACACCAGGTTTTCTCCAAGCGAGGAAAGCAGATGGCAAAGCCCTTCGGCGTGCGGCTGGGCATTTTCCTCCTCGGCGTGGCGGCCGTGCTCGCGACCGTGCTGGGCGCCGGCGACCCCGGCCCGCTCCTCTCCACCGCCGACCCCGGGGACGTGGGGATGGACCCGGAGCGGCTGGCCCGCCTGGACGACCTGGTGGAGGAGATCATCGCCTCGGGGCGGATGCCGGGCTGCGTCATCCTGGTCGCGCGCCACGGCGCCGTGGTCTGGCGCAAGGCCTACGGCATGGCCGAGGTCGAGCCCGAGCAGCGGCCCATGCTTCCCGACACCCCCTTCGATTTGGCCAGCATGACCAAGGTGGTGGCCACCACCACGGCGGCGATGATCCTCCTGGAGCGCGGCGAGTTCCGCCTGGACCAGCCCGTGGCCTACTACATCCCCGCCTTCGGCGAGAAGGGCAAGGGCGACATCACCCTGCGCCAGCTCCTGCTGCACACCAGCGGCCTCCCCGCCTGGCAGGATTTTCCCAAGACGTGCTCCGACGCCGCCGACGTCATCGCCGAAATCTGCGCCCTCGAGCCCAAGTACGCGCCGGGCGTGCGCTACCTCTACAGCGACCTGAACATGATACTGCTCGGGGAAATCATCCGCCGGGTGGACGGTCGCTCCCTGGACGAGTTCTGCCGGGAGGAGGTCTTCGAGCCGCTGGGGATGGCGCACACGGTTTTCAATCCGACGGGCGCGTTCGCCGCGTCGGCGGCGGCCACCACCCGGGCCGAGGGTCGCGCCGACGTCCCCGACGGCACCATGCTCGTGGGCCGCGTCCACGACGCCAACGCCGCGGTGATGGGCGGGGTTTCCGGCCACGCCGGGCTCTTCTCCACCGCCGACGACCTGGCCGTCTTCGCCCAGATGCTCCTGAACGGCGGGATTTACGGCGACACGCGCATCCTCTCGCCGGTGACCGTGAGGCGGATGACCGAGGAGCAGCTCCGGGTGGACTCCACGGTGCGCCGCGGACTGGGATGGGACCTCCACTCCGACGAGTACTGCACCTCCGGCGACCTCCTCTCCTCCTCCGCCTACGGCCACACCGGCTTCACCGGCACCAGCCTGTGGGTGGACCCCGAGAACGACCTCTTCGTGATTCTCCTGGCCCACCGGCTGCACCCCGACGGCCGGCAGAGCGCCTTCAACGAGGTGCGGGCCCGCATCCACAACGTCATCGCCGCCTCCATCGTCGAGTAGAGCCGTCGTCCGCGTTTCCGGGGGGTGGAGCGGCGTGAAACGGGTGTCTAAACCCATTGCCCCGGAGCGCGTCAATCCGGGCGGGTGAACGGCGGGGCGTAGATGTTCCGCTCGGGCCGCGCGGAGGTGGTCCATCCGCCGGGCGCGCCACGGCCGGTCCACTCCCCGTTGACGCCCCCATTCCCTTTTCGGGCCGACCAACCGTAATTCCACGAGGTGCGATGGTGAAGGCTTTCGCGTTTTCGGTATCGCTCGGCGCGGCGCTCCTGGTCTCCTGCGAGGACGTTACGGGCTCTACGGAGCTGGGCGCCGGCTTCTGGCCGCTGGCGGTGGGCGACTCGTGGACCTACCGGGACGGCTTCGGCGACCTGGCCGAGGTGACCGTCACCGACGAAGAGAACGGCTGGTACTGCTGGGACGAGGGCGTGGCCCGACTGGCGCTCCGTTGCACCGATACCTCCTGCCGCCGCCAACCGGCGTGGCCGCCTCCCGACGACCCGCGGTACACGATGGTCCTCCTCAAAGAGCCGCTGGAGGAGGGCGCCACCTGGCCGCTCTACGCCGACGGCTCCGGCGAGGCCACCCTGGTGGAGGCCGACTTCACCTACGAAACCCCCGACGGGGACTACGACAACTGCTACAAGGTGGAGCTGGAGACCACCTGGGAGGTGTACGCCCGGGGGATCGGCCTGGTCGCCGAGGGTTTTGGCGACTTCGAGACCCGCCACCTGGCGGAGTACACGCTAAACTAGCTCAACGCTTGACGATTCAAATACAGCCGTCTATACTGGCTTGAGGGCATGAAGGAGACGGTGAATGCGATGAACGATAAGTTGGCGCTCAAAGTCAAAGTCGAACCCGGTATGTTCTCCCATGAGAGGTTCGTGACTATTTCCACAAAGAAGGGCGATTTTTACCTCTACGTGGACGCGAGCAGTCTGGTGGGCGACCTTTTAAGGGTTTTTCCCGTGTATCAGGTTGACGATGAAATCCTGATAGACCTGCCCCAGGAGACACTGACCACCGGCAGCCGCATCCGTGTGCCCCGCGAGCTGCTCATACCGCTTCCGGCGTGAGTTCCCCATGATTCTCTGTGACTCCGAGCTGAAAGCTGCCCTCTTTCATAGGCAGCTTATTATTGAGCCGATGCCGACGGAGGATTGCATTTCCACTTCGAGCATTGACCTCACGTTGGGCGACGAGTTCAAGCGATGGAACACACCGCCGTCTCCGGTCAACCCGACCAAATCCTATCGGGAACTGGCGGCTCAGTCTCAAGTTGATGTGCCGGTCAATTCGGATGGTTCGGTCAGCGTTAATCCCAGTTCCTTCCTTCTTGCCCTGACTGCGGAAACCGTGTCCCTCCCTAACCGGTCTCGTCTGGCCGCCCGCGTCGAGGGACGCAGCTCCCTGGCTCGATTGGGATTGGGAATCCACGTCAACGCCCCCACGATTCACGCCGGCTTCAGGGGAAGGATAACGCTCGAAATCACGAATGTCGGGCCTCTGACCATCCTTTTAAAACCGGGGTTGAAGGTGTGCCAGCTCATCGTCGAGCAGGTGTTCGGCACACCGGTTCGGGAGTTTCAGAGCGTTTTTCAGGGACAACGAACCGTTTCCGGTTCCTAGTAGTGGTGTGCGTCGGTGTTCGATTTTCGTGCCGGGCCCGAGCGGGCTTTTTTCATGACGCGAGCGGTCAGAATAGGCGTGTACGGGATGGAGGAGGCGCCGGGGTTCCTCGCCGGTGAGCTGCGGGAAATCGGCCTGGACGCCCGGGAGCTCGCCGACCTCACCCCGGGGACCCTGGCCGGCCTGGACCTCCTCCACGTCTTCTACCCGCCCATGGCCTGGCGGGGCCTGGTCACCGCCCGGCTCATGGGGCTGGCGACGGTGGCCCACTGGATGGGGAGCGACGTCCTCGCCGTGCGCCGGGGCCGGGAGCGGCTCAAGCTCCGCCTGAGCCTGCCCTTCATCCAGTTGCACCTGGCCGACAGCGCCGGGCTGGTCGAGGAGCTCGCCGGGCTCGGGGTGCGCGCCCGTTTCCAGCCGGTCCTCTCGGACAAGCTCGCCGTCGAGGACGCCCCCTGGCCCGAGGAGCCCTCCGTGCTGGTCTACATCCCTCCCGAGCGCGGGGATTTCTACGGCGTGCCGCGGGCCGTGCGTCTGGCCCACGGGATGCCCGACGTGCGGTTCCGCTCCTGCGGTCCCGGACCGGCCCCCGCCGACGCGCCCGCCAACTGGGAGCATCTCGGTGTCCGCGACGACATGTCGCCGGTTTACGCCGGGGTGCGCGTGCTTCTGCGCCCGACCCGGCACGACGGCCAGGGGAGGATGGTGCTGGAGGCGCTGGCCCGGGGGCGCCGGGTGGTGTGGAGCGGCCGGCTGCCCCACGTCCTCACCGCCCGCACCGACGACGCGCTCGACCGCGCGGTCCGGGAGGCCCTGGACTCGGGGCCCAACCGTGGCGGCCGGGAGATGGTGCGCCGGTTTTTCGACCGCCGCCGTAGCGCGTTCCGGTTGCGGGATTATTATCGGCTTCTGGTGGGCCGGACGTTGTGAGGGGAAAGTCGTCGGTGCTTTTCTCTGCGATGAAGTAGGGCGGCCCCGTAGGACGAGTCCTCTGTGGGCCGCCGCGTTTTTTATAAGGTGGCCCTCACCCTTAATCACGTTGGCGCGCCGCTCCCACGGGGAGAGGGAGGCCGTGGGCCGCCGTTTTCACGTTCACGAACCTTACCCTCACCCTAACCCGTAGGCGAGCCTCTCCCTAAGAGGGAGAGGGGACCGCTGCACCCCTCTCCCTAGCCCGTAGGCGAGCCTCCCCCCAAGAGGGGGGAGGAGACCATCGCACCCCTCACCCTGGGCTGTGATGACGTAGGGGCCGACCTTCAGGTCGGCCCGTTTATTTGAAAGGTAGCCCTCACCCTTAATCACGTTGGCGCGCCGCTCCCACGGGGAGAGGGAGACCGCTACGGTGGCCTACCTGTCCGTCAGGGCCTCGATGCCGGGGAGCTCCTTGCCCTGGACGAAAACCAGCGACGCCCCGCCGCCGGTGGAGACGAAGCTGAAGCTCTCCGAATCGAGCCCGGCGTCCTCGACGGCGGCCACGGAATCGCCGCCGCCCACCACGGTGAAGGCGCCGGCGTCTTTCAGTTTGGCCACCTCCCTGGCCACCATGCGTGTCCCCTCGGCGAAGCGCTCGTCCTCGAAGTAGCCCACCGGGCCGTTCCAGAAGACGGTCCGCGCCCGGGCTATCTCCTCGGCGAAGAGCCGGCGCGTGGCGTCCCCGATGTCCACCGCCATGCGGTCCGCCGGTATCTCCTCCACCAGCCGGGGCTCGCACGCCGGGTCTATCCTCTCCACCACGTAGTTGTCCGTGGGGAGCACGATCTTGTCGGCGTGGCGCAGGAGGAGGTCCTTGGCGTACTCGAGGTAGTCGGGCTCGTGGATGCTGCCGCCGACCTCTTTTCCCAGGGCGGCCAGGAAGGTGTAGGCGATGCCGCCGCCGACGAGGAGCCGGTCCACGCGCCCGAGGAAGCTCTTGACGACGCCGAGCTTGGTGGAAATTTTCGCCCCGCCCATGATGCCCACGTAGGGCCGCTGGACATCGCCCAACAGGAGGCTGAGGTTCTCGACCTCCTCCCGGAGCTGATAGCCGTAGGCCGAGGTGAGGAACTTCGGCACGCCGACGACGCTCGTGTCCTTGCGGTGGCAGACGGGGAAGGCGTCGTTGACGAAGAGGTCGGCCAGGGAGGCCAGCTCGCGGGCCAGCTCGTCCCGGCCCTGCTGCTCCCGGGGGTCGTAGCGGAGGTTCTCCAGCATCATGAGCTCGCCGGGCTCGAGAGAAGCCGCCAGGTTGCGCGCCTCGTCGCTGACCACCGCGCCCCGGCGGGCCATCCTCACCCGGAGCCCCATCAGCTCCTCCAGCCGCGCCGCGACCGGCCGGAGGGAGTAGCGCGGCTCGTCGCCCTTCGGGCGGCTGCGGTGGGAGCAGAGGACGGCCGAGGCCCCCTTCGCCAGGATGTAATGCAGAGTGGGCAGCGAGGCGGTGATGCGGGCGTCGTTGGTCACGTTGCCCTCGTCGTCGCCGGGGACGTTGTAGTCCAGGCGCACGAGCACCCGCTTCCCCGCGAGCTCCAGGTCCTCGATGAAGAGCTTGCGCACGACGCGACCTCCCTGGTTCGTCATACGGTGGCAGGTTACTAAAGTCGGCCCGGTTTGTCGAGGGGGGGTGGAATGCGGCGGGGGGGGGTACCGAAAACGGCGGGGGTAGGAAATCCCGCCCTACATTTAAGGCCGCGTAGTTTCCCGTGGGGGCGACCGACGGCGCGCCGTTTAGGTCGGTCCGCGGGCGGGTGTGGACACCCGCCCCTACGTCATCGCAATTCGCGGCGGGGAAAGGATTCCCCGCCCTACATTTCGAACCGCGCAATTCCCCGTAGGGGCGACCGTCCACGGTCGCC
The DNA here is from genome assembly GCA_035528375.1 of bacterium. Classification (NCBI taxonomy): domain Bacteria; species bacterium. Next base: position 6,437 of record DATKYS010000105.1, on the reverse strand, counting down.
CGTTTCCGCATCAGGCCCGCGGGCGGGTGTGGACACCCGCCCCTACGTCATCGCAAAACGCGGGGTGAGGGCTGCCTTATTAAAACGGGCCGACCTGAAGGTCGGCCCCTACGTCTTCGGAACCGAACAACCGCCACTCAGAGCGAGAAGCCCACCGCCCCCGCGGCGCTGAAATACGTGTTGGCTTCCCCCGAGGTGTCTATCCGCCCCAGGCCCACGGCTAAATCGAGGCGGACGCCCGCCAGGTGCATCCCCACTCCCAGGGTGTAGAGCGGAGGCTGTGTCTCGTCGGCCAGGTTGAAGCGCAGGCCGGCGCCGCCCCACAGGGCCCCGTCGAGGAAGTCCGCCCGCACGCCCACCGCCAGGTCCTGCTGGGGTGAGAACGACCCCTCGTCCCGCGTGAGGTCCACGTCCAGGGCGTAGGTCAACAGGTCCGGGACCACCTGGCCGGCCACGCCTATCCGCCATTGGGGCTTCAGGCGGTCGGAGACCCCGGTTACCGGCTCGTCCCAGGAGATGGGGGCGGGGATCACGTCGCGCACCAGGAGGCCCAGCCGGAAGTAGGGGGTGAACTGGCCCAACAGTCCCACGTCGGCGCTGACGGCGTGCCCCAGGGTCGGCCGCGTGGCGAGCACCTGCCGTGTGATCCACTCCGGCCCGGTGGTGTACATCCCGGAATCGCCGGCGGTGAAGCGGTTCTGATAGCTCTGGGTGACGACGTACTTGATGTTGAGGCCGGCCGAGACGAAGAAGCGGTCGCCGCGCCCGGAGCGCCAGAGGTAGTTGGCGTAGGTGACGATGAACTCCTGGCGGGCTTCGTTTTCCAGCCGGGCGCCGGTCCGGTTCTCGGTTATCCCGAGGCCGTCGCCCTCCACGTCGCCCACGAATCCGGAGGGGTCCGGGTAGGTGGGCCAGAGGGTGGCGAGCTGCTCCGAGTCCAGGTAGCCCGCCAGGTACAACAGCGCCACCGCCTCGTAGCTCTCGAGGTAGAAATCGGGGATGAGGCGGCCGGTGTCCGCGTCGGGCTCCAGCACGACCTGGCCCGTTCCGCCGCCGATCCAGCTCACCGCCAGCGGCCCGAGCATCACGCCCACGCCGTAGGAGAGGTAGCCGGTGACGCCGGGCGGGTCCCCCCCGGCCAGGTCCTCCAGGAAGTCCGCCGTCCGGTCAATGGAGTCCAACAGCGGCCCGAGGCCACCGCCGGTGTCGGCGTGCCAGATGTCGTCCTTGAGGGCGATGTAGGTGTCGAAGTCCTCGGTGATGCGGTCGTCGGTGGCGATGGCGAAGCAGGGGACGCAGGCGAAGTAGTCCCCGGCGGCGGCCATCCCGGCGGGGTTGTAGTAAATCGAGGCCTCGTCGTCGGCCAGGGCGACGTAGGCGCCCCCCAGGGCCATGGCGCGCGGTCCGTACACGGGGAGGGCCAGCGCCGGCAGGAGCGCCGCGATGAGAACCAGAAATACCTTTTCCCTCATCGGCCGTCCCCCTTCAGTCGGAGGTCGCGGTTCGGTCCTTTATTGCTGCGGGCGGGGCTCCCCAAGTCCCCGCCCGGTCACCTTTGACGGCGCACACTAGATGGCGAAACCGAGGGATACCGAAGCGCCCAGGGTCGAGTCGTGCTCCCCGGCGGAGAACTGGTTGGTCATCACCGCCAGGTCGAAGTGGAAGATGTCCCCGACCTGCACCCCGAAGCCCAGGGAGGCCAGGAAGGTGGCCTTGGCCTGGTCCTCGATGAGGGAGTTGTAGTTGGTGTTGAAGCCGGCGCGAATGGCGAAGATGTCCGCTATCATCCACTCCACGCCAAAGGAGAGGTCCCGGACCTTGTCCACCACGATCTCCTTCTCGACCCACGCGTTGTTCACGAGCACGCGCGTCTTCACCGTGTACTCGGTCTCCAGCGCGTCCACGTCCATTGCCAGGGTGAGGCTGTCGAAGAGCTCGAATCCCAGGCCGAAGCGGATCTGGGTGTCGAGGGGGGTGGGGTCCAGGGCGTCGTTGCTCCAGGTGATGTCCAGGGGGATGATGTTGTGCCCCACGATGCCCAGGTGGAAGAAGCGCCCGAGCATCATCTGCACGCCCAGGTCCATGCTGAAGCTGTAGCCGGTAGACGCGGCGTCCAGGCCGAGGATGTTGTTGAACAGCCAGTTGGGCCCCGTGGCGAAGACGTCGCTGTCCAGCTTGCCGGTGTCGGTCAGCACGCCCATATCGTTGTTGTAGCGCAGGCCGTAGATGAACTTGGCGGTCCCGCCCACGGACAGGAAATCGTAGCGGCCCAGCGGGAAGGAGTGGGCGTAGCTCACGCCGATGTCGTGCTCGCTGAACCCTGAGACGGCGATTTCGGATTTGTTCTCCGACAGGCCGATCATGTCGTTGGCCGTGGTGCGCCAGCCCTGGAGCATCAGGCGGTTGTACTCCGCCTGGGTCAAGAGACCCGCCTGGCGGAGGGCGGTAATCATGGCCTGGCGCTGGTAATCGGGGCCGTCGTTGAAGTAGTGCTCGTCAATCAGACGCGAGGTCTGGCTGTCCATCCCCGGTCCGATCTCCATCTTCGTCATGTTGACCCAGCTCACGGCGATGGGCCCGATGGTGGAGGTGACCCCCACGTGCATGTTGCCGATGACCCCGGTGCCCGGGTCGTTGAAGCGCTTCAGGGCGTCGGAGAAGTCGTTGACGAAGCCGATGAGCTCGTTGGGGTTGGAGGTGCTGGGTGGGTTGGAGTAGAAGCTCTCGAACTCGTTCATGCACTCGGTGATGTTGTCGGCGACGGTGAATCCCCAGACGGGGTCGGCGGAGAAGGTGATGTCCTCTCGTCCGAGGGCGGCTGGGTTCCAGTAGGCGGCGGTTCCGTCCTCGACGATGGCCACCAGGGCGCCGCCCATGGCCATGGCGCGGGGGCCGTAGATTTCGGTCGCGGTGACGGTCGCGGCCATGACGCAGAGTATCGCACACACACGGCGCATGGGTCCTCCTCGTGTAAAGAGCCGATGAGTCGTTGGTTAAGTGTAGCCCGAAAAACGTATTAAGACAAGACGGCGGACTACCTTACGGCGTAGTCGGGCTCCACGAAGCGCCGGACCTCCCTGGGGAGCGCCTCCCGCAGCCGGGCGTGGATGGCCTCGGCGGTGGGGAGGTTCACCAGCTCCGCCGCCAGCTCCGCCGCCTGACGGAACGAGATGGCCCGCAGGGTGGCCTTGACCACGGGGACGTTGACCGGCGCCACCGAGAGCTCGTCTATCCCCAGCCCGACCAGGAAGGGTACGGCCAGGGGGTTGGCGCCCATCTCCCCGCACAGGCCGACCCAGATGCCCGCCGAGTGGCCCGCCTCCACGATGTTCGCCAGGAGCCGCAGCACGGCGGGGTGGAACGGCTGGTAAAGCTCGGAGATGGAGGAGTTGCCGCGATCCACCGCCAGGGTGTACTGGATGAGGTCGTTGGTGCCGATGGAGAAGAAGTCAACCTCCCGGGCGAACAGGTCGGCCATCACCGCCACCGACGGCACCTCCACCATGATGCCGACCTCGATCCCCTCGTCGTAGGGCTTGCCCTCGGCGTCGAGCTCCGCCTTGCACTCCTCGATGATTTTCTTCACCTGGCGCAGCTCCTCGAGGGCCGAGACCATGGGGAACATCAGGCGCACGTTGCCCGAGGCGCTGGTGCGCAGGATGGCGCGGAGCTGCACCTTCAGCGTGTCCGGCATCTTGAGCGAGAAGCGGATGGCCCGGCAGCCCAGGTACGGGTTCATCTCGACCGGCACCTCGGGGTGGGAGAGGAACTTGTCGCCGCCGATGTCCACGGTGCGGATGACCACCGGCTGTGGCGCGAGCTGGCGCGCCACCACCGAGTACGCCTCGTACTGCTCCCCCTCGCTGGGCAGGTCCTCCCGGTTCAAAAACAAAAACTCGGTGCGGTAGAGGCCCACGCCCTGGGCGCCGTGGGCCTGGACCGCGTCCACCTCGGACAGAAGCTCGATGTTGGCGGCGAGCTCGATGGTGAAGCCGTCGGAGGTTTCCGAGGGCAGGTCGCGCAGCTTCGCCAGTGACTCGAGCTTGGCCCGCTCCTCCTTCTGGATCCGGCGGTACTTCTTGAGGAGCTCGGGGGCGGGGTCGAGGACGGCGATGCCGTTGCGGCCGTCGAGGATGAGGGTGTCGCCCTCCTCGGCCCGCCGCGACAGGTTGCCGAGCCCGACCACCGCCGGTATCTCCAGCGCCCGGGAGATGATCGCCGTGTGGCCCGTCGCGCCGCCCACGTCGGTGGCCACGCCGAGGACCTTCAACGGGTCTATCTGCGCCGCCGCCGACGGCGGCAGGTCGTGGACCACGATTATCGCCGGCATCTCCAGGCCGGCCAGAAGCGGCTCGCGCTTCCCCATCAGGTTGCGCAGGAGCCGTTCCCCCATATCCCGCACGTCGGTCACCCGCTCGCGCAGGTACTCGTCCTCGAAGCCGGTGAAGGTGGCCACGAAGTGGTCCACAACCTTGCTCACCGCGTACTCCGCCGTGCACGCAAGGTTCCGGATGTTCTCCTCCACCCCGCCCAGGAGTGTGTCGTCGTCGAGCATCATCTGCTGGCTCTCGACGATTTTGAGCTCGGTCAGGCGGTCCGACTCGCGCAGGGTCTCGATCAGGTGCTCGAGCTGCCGCTTCGAGGCCTTGAGCGCCCTGGCGAATCGCTCGATCTGGTTCTCCGGGTCGTCAATGTGGTCCTGGCCGACGTTCAGGAGCTCGAGTTTCGGCTTGACGACCCGTCCGATCGCCACCCCCTTGGAGACCGGCACACCCTGGAAAATCATGGTCTCTCCTCGTTAATAAACCGCGTCCCCGACGCGGTGATTATGGGTTATTTTCCCCCGATGCTCAACCGGCTGAACCTGGTCCGCTTTTTGCTTTAAATCTCGGCGGGGGGGAAAGGGCCAAGGGCGCGGGAGAACACCGACGGCGTCGCGTCACCTATGTTCGTCGCATCAACAGGCGTCTCTCGTAAAAAGACCCTCCGCCGACCGGAGCCAGAATGGAAACCCGGGTGCAGAAACCGCTAATGAGAAAAGTTCGAGAATCCCGCTCCGGACCCCCCCACCAATCTTTTCAGGCCAGGTAGTGGTCCTCGAGAAACCTCTTGTCGGCCAGCAGCCGCAGACTTTTCAGGGCCTTTTCCGCGTCGGGACCCGTGGCGCGGACGAGGAGCACCGCCCCCGGCGCCGCGCCCAGCGACATCACCCCCATCACGCTCTTGGCGTTCACCCACGAGGTGTCGCCGTTGGTCCGGGCGATGAAGATTTCCGCGTCGAATTTCTGGGCGACTCGGACAAAAATGGCCGCCGGGCGCGCGTGGAGGCCGAGTTTGTTGGTCACGACTATCTCGATCTGGGGCATAGGTCCGCGGGTTGAGGTGGAGTTTCAGACGACCGCGCGATTTTATCACGCCCGATTTTCGCCGGTCAATCTCGGGCCCCCTCACTTCTCCCTTGACCCATCCCGATTTTTTGGCTATAGTTACACGTGGATGATTCCCTGGACGGGTCGGATGGCCAAAAAGCGACTGAACCAGGCTTATTGCGCGCTTATCGCGGTCGTGGCCGTGCTCTTCGCCGCACCCGCCCGGGCCGATGACATCGCCGACCACATCGTCGTCTCCGAGGTCCTCATCCTGCCGGCGGTCGGCCAGGCCCCCTTCATCGAACTCTACAATCCCACCGACCAGGAGATCAGCCTCGACGCGTACTTCCTCCGCTCCGATTTACGAGACGAATACCCCGCCCTCTCCGGGAGCATCCCCGCCGACGGCTTCTATCTGGTGTCCACCTCGGAGGAGGGCTGGCCCGAGAGCTGGCCCGTCCCCGACCTCGTCGCGCCCATGCTGGAGCTCGGCGCCGTGTCCGGCGGCGTGGCTCTCATCGGAGGCGGCGAAACGGTGGACATGCTCGGCTGGGGCATCTCACCACGCTACTACGAGACGACCCCCTGCAACGCGCCCGACACCGGCGATTCACTCGAGCGCAAGAGCGGCAGCTCCCACGACGACGGCGACGGGAACGGCTACGACACCGACAACAACATCTTCGATTTCCATGTCCGCGGCGAGCCCGAGCCGCAGAACACCGCCAGCGACATCGAGCGCCCGCCCTCGTCCGCCGGCGGCGTCACCTGGGGCTTCCTCAAGGACCTCTTCGGCCCCCAGCTCTAGAGGGCCAAGGGGGGGAGAGGGGGGGTCTGGAAGGGGGGGAAAGGGGTGGTTAGGGTCGAGGTGCGGAAACGATGACGGCCGGTGGGTCGTTTTTTAATAGGATGAGAAGCGTGTTTGGGGCCGGTAAGAGGGGCGGTCAGGGTCGAGGTGCGGAAACGGCTGTACGGCCGTTTTTTTTACAATACGATAGAGACGGTTCCTGGGACGAGCCGGAAGGCCGGGGTGCGGCCTCCCTCACCCTGTGGGAGAGGGATTGAGGG
>DATKYS010000104.1 GCA_035528375.1 bacterium | reverse complement strand
ACAAGGTATGGGGGGACATACCGGCAGGGGAGGTGGAGGACGGGACGAACTACCTTACCTTCGAGATAAGCGTACCACCATCACCCGACCCCCTTCATCCCTACTACGCGGGTATCTACGTGGACAGCTTCCAGGTGATTTACAACCGGGGACTGCGCGCGCAGTCGAGCACACTCGAAGGCTGGGGCCCGACGGGAGTGTCGGGCGAACGCGGGATGCGGGTTACCGACGTCACCGGCGACGACCTCGTTTTCTGGGACCTCACCCGGGGTGAATCCCTGGTGAACTTCGAGCTCACCGGGCCCGAGGGCTCCCGCGACGCCGAGTTCGTCTGGAACGCCGAGCCGGATTACCACCTGGTGGTGGCGGACCTCGGGCAGGCTCTCGAGCCCCTGGACGTTTACCTCGACGTACCGTCGGACCTTCACTCACCCGTTGACGCAGACCTGGTGTACATCGCCCACCCGGACCTCTGCGCTCCCCTGGACCCCCTGGTGGAGATGCACCGCGCCGAGGGCACGAGAGTCCAGGTGGTCCGCGTGGACGACATCTACGACGAGTACTCGGGCGGACGGCTGGACCCGGCCGCCATCCGCAACTACATCTACCACGCCTGGACCGACTGCGTCGGCGACCCGCTGACCTTCGTCACCCTGGTGGGGGACACCTCCTTCGACTACCGCGACGTGGAGAGCCGGTATCAGGGTCCGAACTGGAGAAAATTCCCCCAGGCCATGCTCCCCACCGCGTACGTCATCAGCGCCTCGACTAACGCCTACTTCGTCGCCTGCGATAACTACTTCGCCTCCCTTCTGACCGATGAGCAGCTCGACTCCGACGTGCCGCTGCCCCAGGTCGCCCTCACCCGTATCAGTGCCTACGAACCCTCCCAGCTCGAGACGTACGTCTCCCACGCCACGGCCTACCCCGAACTTCCGGGCGGCAGTTGGCAGACCAACCACGTCCTTCTTGTGGACAACACCGTGATCTACGTCGGCGAACCGCCCGAAGGTTCCCAGAACGAGCCCATCACCTTCGACATCGACGCCGAGGATATGCTACGGTACTCCGCGCAGGCCGGCATGGTGAACGACAAGGTCTACCTGACCGCCCTGGGCATGGCCATGACCGGCGAAAGGTCCAAAACTCCGCAGAAGTACGACGTGGGAAAACGCCGCTGGGCCACCCGGGAGCACGTCACCCCCGCGTTCTGGGAGGCTCTCCGTCAGGGCGAGCTCGTGGTCAGCTTCATCGGCCACGGCGCCTGGAACACCTGGACCCACGAGCTGGCGGAGACGAACCGTCCGCCCCTCTACCGGGACTTCGATGAATGGGACTGCCCCGTAACGCCGCTGTTAATCCAGTCGTCGTGCTCCGTCGCCGACTTCGACCGGACCCCGTCCACAGATCGGAACTGCATCAGCGAGTTCATCCTGTGGCTTCCCCAGGGGTGCATCGCCGCAACGGGCTCGACGCGGCTCTCGGGAGGGTTAGCTCAGAAAAAATACCACCGCGCGCTCTTCGAGGCCTTCTATCATCCCGAGAAGCGCCTCGAGATTCCCGCCTTCGGTCTGGCCCACATGCAGGACCTCATCATCGTAAGTGATTCCTACAACCGCCAGCGCCAGACGATGTTCGGCGATTCGGCCTCCCTGTTGCGCCGGGCCGAGCCCGGCCTGAACATAACCCCCCCCTCGGGCGACCGGGTCGCCCGGGGTGAGGTTCTGGTCGTCACGGGCGGCCAGACCGACCATTCCCCGGACAGCCCCGTGCTGACGGGAACCGTCCAGATTCGGGCCTACGACCGTCCGATTATGCCCTACACCTATACTTTTCCCTACGAGACCCGCATCTACCGCCTGGTCGGCGCCGCCTCGACGGAGCTCGTTGACGGCTCTTTCAGGACCCAGATCGCCCTCCCGCTGGACATGAACGACGACCTCTCCGACTACGAGATTTACCCCTACACCCTGGAGCTCCGGGCGTACATGGTGGACGAGACTACGGGGGAGACGATAACCGACGCCCCCTTCTCGGCGGACACGGTCTGGAAACTGGACATCGTCGGCTCGGTGGACCCGCCCGCCGACAACGAGGGCCCCGTAGTCAACCTCTTCTTCGACGACGGCGCCACCGCCTCCGGGGACTACATTGACGGAAGCGTCAAGCTCACCGCCGAGCTCTCGGACCCCCAGGGCATCCTTCTGCTCCGCTCCGACGGCGGGGTGCCCATGGTCTCCGGCGACATAGACCGGCCGATCATCCTCGTCGCCGAAGCCGATAAGCACAGCTTCGACATAGACCTGACCGACGACTACACGCCGGTCTCCGGTGATTACACCCGGGGTGTGATTGAGAGACAGCTCGAGCTGCCCCCGGGGGAATACACGCTCACGCTCTACTGCTACGACAACTTCGGCGAGCCGGGGTCCGCCTCGGCGGAGCTCGTGGTGGCCGACAGCCTGGGCCTGTCCGAGGTGCTGGTGGTGCCCAACCCCGCCCCGGGCCCGACGGCCTTCACCTTCTTCGCCAGCACACGGCCGGACCAGGCGCGCGTCCGTATCTACACCCCCGTCGGCCGTCTGGTGCGGACCCTCGAGGCGACCGGTCTGGTCACGGGGTTCAACGTCATCGAATGGGATGGAAACGACAGCGGGGGCCGGCCGCTGGCCAACGGCGTCTACCTGTATTCCCTCGAGGCCCGCGACGGTGACGACAAGACCACGGCCTTCGAGAAATTCATCATGCTACGTTAGGAGCTTTCGTGCGCGTGACACAGCCGACGGTGCTTCTGGGTTTGCTCGTCGTCACCGCGGTCGCGGCCGACGGGGACACCCTGTACGCCGGGGATTATCTGACGGCGGGCTTCGGCGCCCGTGGGATGGCCCTGGGCGGGGCCTACTCGGCGCTGGCCGTGGACGCCGCCGCCCCGGCCTACAACCCCGCGGGCCTGGCCTTCGCCGGGAACTACGGCGGGCTCTTCATGCACTCCAGCCGTTTCGCCGGCCTGGTCAACTACGACACCCTCGCCGGCTTCTGGACCCCCGACGAGAGTCTGGGCTCCTTCGCCCTCTCCTGGATCCGCACCGGCTACGACGACATCAAGCTGACCCGCTGGGGCGAGGACGGCCGGCCCGAGGTTTACGACGTGGTGGACTCCACGAGCAACGCCTTCCAGCTTACCTACGCGCGGCAGCTCGTGGAGAATCTTTCGGCGGGTGTCACCGTCCGCTACCTGTACGACGACCTGGTCCCCGACACGTCGGAAGGTGGCGCGGTCACCGCCGACGGGTTCGGCTTCGATCTGGGGGTCCTCTGGCGGCCGTCGGAACGGGCGGGACTGGCCCTGGTGGTCCACGATCCCTACACCGTCAAAACCTGGAGCAACGGCACCGCGGACACCTTCGACCCGCGCGTGGTGCTCGGGGGGGCGTGGGGCTTGGACCTGGCCGGGATAGACAGCGTGCTGACCCTCTCCGGCGACGCCGAGTTCATCCTCGCCGACTACGGTGACGCGGCGCAGCTCGATCTCGGCGACATCAGCCTCGACCTGCACGGGGGCCTCGAGCTCACCGTGGCCGACGTGTTCTCGGCTCGCCTGGGCGCCGACCGGGGGAAGCTCACCCTGGGCGGCGGGGTGTCTCTGTGGGGTATTTCACTGGACTACTGCTGGCTCAACCACGAGCTGGGCTCCACCCATAGGGTCAGCGTCGCCGTCGCCTTCTGAAGGAACTATTCGGGAAAGCCAGCGTATACGGGAAACGGGTAAAGACCGGCTTGAGTGGGTGGTCGGTCGCGTGTTAACGTACCCCCACACCGGAACCGCAGCGGGAGTGGCATGCGCAGGACGTTTTTGGCGTTGTTGATACTCATCCCGATCGGCGTCGCCCTGGCCGACGCGGTCAGCATCACCGTTCCCTGGCTGACGATGGACCCCGGCGCCCGACCCGGCGGCATGGGCAAGGCCTTTACAGCCGTGGCCGACGACGTCCACGCCACCTACTACAACCCCGCCGGCCTCGGCTTCTTCTCCGACCACATGGTCGGCGCCATGCACTCCGACCGCTCCCTCGAGGGCAATGACATCTACTACGACTACCTCGGCTACATCCACAACTTCGAGGACATCGGCACCTTCGGCATCTGGGTCCTCTACTCCAACGCCGGCCTCATCGCCATTACCAAGGAGAGCCCCCAGCCCATCGGCTACATGGCCGCCTACGGGCTATCCGTCGGCCTGTCGTACGGGTACGACATCATCGAGGACGCGTTGGGGGTGGGTGGTACGCTGAAGTACGTTTACGATCACCTCTCCAACGAAAACGTGGCCCAGGCGGTGGCCTTCGACGCGGGTCTTCTCTGGAAGACGCCGCTGGAGAAGCTCTCGGTGGGCGCTATGGTGATGAACCTGGGGACGGACCTCGTCTACCAGAAAGTCCCCGCGCCGCTGCCGCGCATGCTGAAGCTCGGCCTGGCCTACGAGATTCCCTTCAACGACGATTTCAACGAGATGCGGTTCAGCTTCGATTACTCCAAGTACATGTTGGGGCTCGACGATGATCTGGAGACGGAGCTCGGCGAGGCGGTGTTCGGAGTGGGCGGTGAATACTGGTACGCCGGCATCGTCGGCCTGCGCATCGGCTACTACTCCGACGAATCGGCGGCGGTCGTGGGGACCAGCTTCGGGTTCAGCGTACGCTACCTGGGCATCCAGTTCGACTTCGCCCAGCAGCCCGAGGGCGAGCTCTTCGGCATGAAGAACCGCTTCAGCGTGAGCTACACGTTCTGACTCGAGATCCAGGGTGACGACCGGTGGATGGGCGGGTCCACGAACCCGCCCGCCGAAGCATGCGCGGCCGATCGGGGAAAAGCAAAACCCGCGCCGCACCTTGACACGGCGCGGCGGCTTTAAGTATACTTTCCAGCCGCTCGACCCGCCTAAAAGCGAACCATGCCGACATACGAATTCCTCTGCGAGAGCTGCGCCAACCGTTTCGAGCTCTTCCTCCCCATCACCGCCGGGGATCCGGAGAGCTGTCCCGAGTGCGGCCGAGGGCCGATCCGAAGGCTGCCCTCACCCGGCGCGGGGTTGATCTTCCGAGGCTCCGGATTCTACGCCACCGACTACCGCCCCGAATCCTATAAAAAGGCCGAGAGGCGGGAGCGCGATACGGAGACCGATGGCAAACCCGCCGAAAAATCCCCCGCGAAAACCGACGGTAAAAAGCCCGACCCCGAGGAGTGACCGGTGCGTAACCGCGCCCGAAGGGAAATAACGATCCCCGCGGCCCTGGCCCTGTCCATTGTCGTGCTCTTCGCCGGCTGCGGTGAGGAGGGGACCGTGCTGGTCAACGTCGGCGACGGGGCGTTGACCGTCGAGAATCTCCAGCGCACCGCGACCCTTCTCGGCAACCAGGGATTCACGCAGGCGGGAACACGCCAGGGACGGGAGCAGCTTTTAGAAAAATCCATCCAGGTGGAGGTCCTCTACCAGGCGGCCCTCGCCGCGGGGGTGGACGAGCTTCCCGACGTACAGGCCCAGTTGGAGCAGTCCGCCCGGGACGTGATCATCTCCAACTACATCCGCATCAGCTTCGCCAACTACGGCTTCTCCGAGGACGAGCTCTTCGGTTACTACCAGAATCACGCCGCCGAACTGGTGTCGCCCACCCAGGCCAATGTCAGGCACATCCTCACCGAGAACGAAGCCGAGGCCGGGCGTGTCCTCACCGAGCTCCGGGGCGGGGCCGACTTCTCCCGACTGGCCGCCGAGCGTTCCAAGGACCGGATGAGCGCGGTGAACGGCGGCCGGCTCCCGGTGGTGTATCCCGACAACCAGGTCCTCCCGCCCTACGTCATCAAGGCCATCTTCTCGGCCGAGGTGGGTGAGCCCTTCGGTCCGCTGGAGAGCCAGATGGGCTGGCACGTGTTCGTCGTGGACGCCTTCAACCCCGGCAAGCCCCTCTCCTTCGACGAGGCCAAGCCCCAGATAGTCCTGGAGCTCCTCACCCCGGAGGAGGACGTCCGCGCTTACTACGATGCGCACCGGGACGAATTCGACCGCCTCGACGCGGTGAGCCTGCGCTACGTCCTGTCTGCCACCCGCCAGGACGCCGAACGGGTTATCGCCCGGGCGAAGGCCGGCGAGAATCTCGACGAAATCGCCCGCGAGGTCAGTCTCGACGCCGCGACCAGGGATAACGGGGGGCTGATCCCCAAGCTCTACCGCGGGAAACCCCTGCCCCTGTTCGCCGGAACGGGGGACGAGAAAACCTTCGAGGACGAGGCCTTCTCCATCAAACCCGGCGGGATGAGTGAACCTTTCGAGCTATCCCGGGGCTGGGCCGTGATCCAGGTCCTCGATTTCACCCCGGGCGAGAAGTCACAGTACGATAACGTGCGCGCACAAGCGCAGTCGAGGCTCTTCGAGACACGGGTCCGCGAGAATGAGCAGGAGTTCTACGACGCCCTCGAAGAGGACCTGGGAATCAAACGAAACGAGGAGGCAATCTCGGCCTACCTCGAGGGTTCCGGCTAAAACTAACCACGGACAAACAGGTCATCGGTGAGGTGACACTATGCTCAGAACAGCCTTCATCTGTACCGTTCTTGCCGTCCTCTCGATGTGTCTGGCGACGCCGGCCCAGGACGACCGCCCCGTCGCCTGGATAGACGGCGAGCCCTTCACCATTGACGACCTGGAGCAGCGGATAGCCGATCTGCCGCCCCAGTACCAGTCCATGCTGACCGATGAGGAGGGCCGGCGGGGCTTCCTGGATCAGATAATCCAGGAGCAGGTGCTCTACCTGGCCGCTCTCGACGAGGACCTGGATTCGGATCCCAAGGTGGAGCGCCAGATCGAACAGGCCCGCGTGCGCTCCCTGGCCATCGCCTACTACGAGGATTTCTTCGGCGAGTTCTACGGCTACTCCGAAGAAACCCTCCGCAAATACTACGACAGCCACCGCGACGAGTTCATGACCGACGCCCAGGTTCGCCTGCGCCACATCCTCTATGCGACCGAGGAGGACGCCCTGGCGGGCAAGGCCCGTCTCGCAGCCGGCGAGATTTCCTTCTCCGACCTGGCCAAGGCCGACACCACCGACGTCAAGACCAGACGTCTGGGCGGGATGCTGGGGCTGGTGACGAAGGACATGCCCATCCCCCAGCTCGGCGCCGTGCCCGAGCTGCAGGCGGTCATCTTCGGCCTTCCGGTGGGCGAGGTGGCGGGCCCCGTTCAGAGCAAACTCGGCTGGCACCTGCTCCTGGTCGAGGAGAATATCGAGTCCAAGGCCCTGGACTTCGACCGGGTGAAATCCCGCATCGCCGACTACATCCTCGTTCCCGAAGCCGACGCCATCAATTTCTACGAGGAGCACAAGGGGGAATACCTGGACGAAGAGCAGGTCCAGCTCCGCATCATCGTCTGCGCGGAGGAGGATAAAATCAAGGCGGCGCACCAGGCTTTGGAGAGGGGCGAGAGCTTCGAACGGGTCGTCGGAGAGTACTCCGAAGACGAATCGTCCGCTCCCGACGGCGGCCTTCTGGGTTATCTGAAGCCCTCCTCGCCCATCCTGGCCCTGGGGAGGAAATCCCGCATGGTCATCAACCATGCGATAAAAGAGCTGCTTGACGGGCAGTACTCGGAACCGCTCGCGATAGATTCGGGCTGGGTCATCGCGCAGAGAGTATCGCACCTGGAGCCGCGTCAGAAACCTTACGAAGAGGTGCGAGGGGCGGTCCGGGGTCGAATAATCAGTGAAGCCTCCAACCAGCGCGTCCAGGATTTCTTCACCGAGCTTCGCGAGCAGTACGACGTGGTGGTGAACGAGGAAAACCTCTTCGCCGAACCGAAACCCAAGGAAAGCCCGACCGAGCTTTACGCCCTGGCCGAGGCGGCCCCGCCGCCCACCGCGGTCAGCTACTACAAGAAAATCCTCGAGTTCTACCCCGACTCCGACGAGGCGCCCAAGGCTCAGTTCATGATAGGCTTTCTGTACTCGGACAAGCTGAAGAACTACGACGAGGCCGAGGCGGCGTTCAACGCCTACCTCGAGCGCTGGCCCCGCGGCGACCTCTCCGAGAGCGCCCGGTACATGCTCGAGCACATGCGTGACGAGGACATCGAACTTCCCGAAGGCCTTTAGGAGCGAAATGGTCGAAAATGTTTACGAACCCGAGGCCGAGGGCTTGATTGAAGAGGAACCTAAACCCATGCGGTTGCAGGCCAGGTCCACGGATCTCTTCAATTTCTACCAGATATCCATCGAGGAGCTCATCTCCAAGGCGAAGGACCGCTACGATCTGGTCATGAAGGTGGCCAAGCTGGCCCGCGAAATAAACGTCGCCAGGCTGCGTTACGGGGTCCCGCGTCCGGAGAAGTCAACGGTGGTCGCCCTCAACGAAATCCTGCAGGAGAAAAGCCTCGAGGCCCGGAACCCCGACGAGCTGTTCGATCCCGCCGAGGAGAGGGCGGAGTAGCCGCCTTATCATGTGCAGTGACGAGGGGACGCCCGGCGTCCCCTTTTTTACGCCGCTCGGGGTCCGCGCCGTTGGGGCGTGTGCCCACACCCGCCCGTTTTTTTTATCCATCGCCATGCGCCTGAATGTAGGGCGGGGATTTTAATCCCCGCCGCTTGCGATGATGTAGGGCGGCCCCTCCGCGGGCCGCCGCGTTTTCTACG
>DATKYS010000103.1 GCA_035528375.1 bacterium | reverse complement strand
GCCACGATGGAGCGGTCCACGTGGGTTTCGGCGGCGAAGTTGACCACCGCGTCGCAGCCGTCCATGGCGCCCAGCGCGTCGGCGCGCACCGACACGTCGCCCTTCAAAAAGGTGATGTCGCCCCAGACCGCGTCGAGGTTGGCCAGGCTGCCCGCGTAGGTCAGCTTGTCCAGGACGACGATGTCCCAGCGGGGTTTTTCGCGTCGGAGGAGGTGGACGAAGTTGGAGCCGATGAACCCCGCCCCGCCGGTGACGAGAATTTTCAATTAAGCACTCCTATTTGTAACATTCAGAGGGATGCATAAGTAATAATTTAGGATTTTGTGTTTTTCTGTGGGGCAATAAATAAATGTTTAATAGGTACATATTTATCGGTAATTTCTTTTACTGAGAAATAACTTTTAAGGTTTTTTGAGTTTTCTTCATCATAATCATATAATTTGCAGTACAGGTCCAACAGTTCATTGGTATCAATATTTTTTGTTTTTTTACTTTGTTTTCTTTCTTTTACAATATTCCTCTTCATCTCCTTGTAACAAGTCGATAGAGGGTTATTTATTATGGTGATGAAAGTATCAATTAGGTAGTAATAAATATTTGCATTTAAAGATATATTGTTTCCTATTATTACACATTTATCATGTAAATTTCTGTTCCCATGTATTTTATATAAAGCATTAGCTCTATATGCAGCGGAAATGTTGTATAAATGGGTTTCAGTTTTTGCTTTTTTATAGAGATCACTTTTAATTTCATATATGCTATCTATATATTTTGTGAGTACTTCGTATGTTATTGGAAAACATTCTGGTATGATAAATGGGATGTCATAATGTTTGATATATAGGTTACTTATAATACGTCTGTATTGAAATTCTTTATCTTCAATAAATGATACGACGTTGTTTATGGATTCATTCCTTTTTATTCGAATTTCTATTTCACCACCAGTATCCAGTTGTCTTTCATATTGTTCAATAAGATTATAAATTTCAGAATATCGACTGTATAAATCTTTTGTAAGTTCTCTATATTCCTTTGCCAAATAGATAAAAAATGTACTGCGTTTTGTACTGGAATAAACAGATACAGCTATAAATATCGCTATAAGACTTAAACCAATTGCTATGCTGTTGAATATTATGTCCATGTCCTTTGCTTTTCGTTTATTACTTCCTGCTTCTCAATTTATTTGTCAAGTGGTATTCTATTGTCTGCTTGTTCAAAGAAAGATTAGTGTAGTATCAAGATGCGCATCCGCCGGTATCAGGACGACGACCTGGCCGCGCTGGTGGAGCTCTCCAACCTGGAGAACCCCCTCCCCGCGTCGCTTTCCAACGCCCGACACGGTGAGGATAACATACCCCCGGAACGGCTCCTGATGCGCTTCATCGGCGAACAGGACGGCCGCCTCATGGCCTCCGTCTCCATCTCCGGCGGCTTCTTCGCCGAGCCGGGGACGTTCCGGGTCGGCTGTTTCGTCCACCCGGATTACCGGGGCCGGGGCCACGGCCGCACGCTGTGGAACCTGCTGGAAAGCCAACTCGCGTTTCTCGCCTGGAAAAAGCTCATGGCGCAGACGTGGGCGGACCGGGAGGCGGCGCTGGCGATGCTCGGGCGGCGCGGTTTCGCGGTCGCCCACGAGGACCTCTTCCTCCGACTGGAGCTCGCCCGGTATAAAAGGCCGGAGGATTACTCCGAGCGTCTGCGGCGCGTCGAACTACAGGGAATTGTAATCCGGCTCTACGCCGAAATCAACGACAATGATAAGGAACGGCGGCTGTGGCGCATCTTCGAGGACTCGGAGGCCGACGTGCCCCACGCCGTGCCCTACCGCAAGCAGGACTTCGAGGAGTGGAAAAAAGCGTTCGCCGGTCCCCCGATGGACACCGACACCTACGTCGTGGCCCTGGACGGTGAGGAATTCGTAGGCGTGACGGGGCTGATGCTCCCCGGCGGCCCGGACGCGCCGGCCATGCCGCTCATCACGGGCACGGTGCCGGAGTATCGCGGGCGGGGCATCGCCACGGCGCTCAAGTACGCGGCGATGGAACTCTACGAAAAGCGGGGCGTGCCGGCGCTGGTGACCGGCAACGCCCGGGAGAACGCCGCCATGCTGGCCATAAATAAAAAGCTCGGCTTCGAGCCGATGCCGTCGCTGTTGAGCCTGGTGCGGGAACGGGAGGGCGCGGCCTAGGGGAGCTTTGTTATCGTAATCAGGACGACGGGGGCCGGGTAGCCGTCGCCGAAATCGAAGTCATCCGCCGCGATGTCCACCGACCAGCCGCCGGTCTCCCAGTGGTGGAAGGAATCCACGACCTCCGGCTCGCCGAAGGTCTTTTTTAAAACGTCGAGCCAGGCCCCGTAGGCGTCGGTGCGCGTCTCGTCGGGGGGGTGCGCCTCGGCGTAGACGACTTCCGCCAGGCGCTCCGAATAATCGTAGGCGTACCGCAGCAGCCGCCCGTCCTGAGTCCCTTCGATGATGAAGAGCTCGTCGGCGTTGTCGAAGTGGTCCTCGACCGTCCAGCCCGCGTCCTCCAGGGCCGCGAAGACGGCCGTTGAATCGGCGCCGAGGGGAAGTCCCGGCAGGAAGGGGTCGGAGTAGCCGAGGACCGCGGCGGTCTGCAGAAGGCCGAGAAGCACCGTCAGGTAGCGCATGGGTTACCGTCTAAAGGAATGTGATGCTGCAGGTCAGGGTGGCCGCGCCACCCCCGGCTTCGGTGATTTCGAACCACACCTCCATGCCGGGGATGTTCCAGTAGTGGAACGTCTCCGTGTCCACCATGGGTTTCCCGTTCAAAAGCCTGAACCATTCCACCCACTCGGCTAAACGGTCTTTGCATTTCCAGGCATCGTCCCAGGGCTCGGTGTAGGTCACGTCCCTCAGGTAGGTCTCGTCGAGCCAGCCCAGCGTGAGAGTCGCCCCGTCCCGCGAGGCGTCGAGGGATAGGTTGTTCTCGGCGGTTGACACTTCCCAGCCATCTTCCCGAAGCAGAGAGGCCGCCCCTTCCGAGGTGGTTTCAATGGACAGGTCGAGGCACAGAGGATATACGGGCGTCTCCTCCCCGGCGCGGCTCGCCGAAGCGAGAACGGAAAAGACCGCGATCAGCAACAGGAGCCTGTTCACCTGTCACCCCCTTTGTTTAGGTAAGTTTAACCTTCCACCGCCGATCCCTCCACCGGGCCGGCTACCTGTGGTATTCCCCTCGGATTGGTTAATCGGGCGTAGCGCTTCTTTCCAGCGGTCGGCGCCGGTTCAGGGCACCCTGAGTGGGTAGATGTTGACCATTGTGGTGGGTGTCGTGCTCTCGCTGGCGATGAAAGTCTTGTCGTAAATTTTTATCTCGTAACCCGAATTGGACCAGTGCGTGTCGTGCTCGTTTACCTCGATCGGTTCGCCGTAGTACATCTGCAACCACTCACGCCAGATCGAGAACGCCTTTTTGCACTCCGCGATGGAGGGCCACTGCTCGAGATAGGTCAGGAAGATGAGCCGGCCGTAAACGTCGTAATCGTAGATCAGCTTCCGGTTGCCCGACTCGCCTCGGACGCGGAAAACCGGGTCGGTTTCGACGTTGTACCACTCGTTGCTCGTCTCCCAGCCGTTTGCCTTCAGTGTGGCTTCGATCTGGAGAGAGGTGTCCCCGATGGAAAGGCCGTCGAGGAAGGGATCGGGCAGTGTCTGCGTTTCTGCGGCCATTGCAACGGTGGCCAGACAGAGTGGAAGGAAGATCATCCAACCGATGCGCATGGTTCCACCTTCTGATGTTGTGGTTCGATGTGGGCTGCGTTGGGATGATAGTCGCGCGCCCCGACCGGGTCAAGGGCGATGCCCCCCTGTCGCTCCTTCGTCCGGCGGGCGCCGGCGGCGGTCAATCGAAGAATATCTCGACCGACAACTGCGGGCCGTCCTCCCCGGGCGGGTGGTACTCCACGTAGCTGTCGGTGGCCCCTCCGGTCCAGTAGCACCCGATGACGGGCCCCGTGCCGCTCTTGAGCCCCGGTCCGAGAAGCGCCTCAAACCCTTCGCAGAGACGCCGGTACTCGGCCTCGAGGTGGGCGAGGGTCTCGTCGGAGCCGTCCTTCGCCGTGAGACCGTAGGACAGGTGGAGCACCCGGCCCGCTTCGTAGTTGGAGAGATACACCGTGACCTGCTCGTCGCCGAGCTCGGAGTGGCGGAAGGCGGCGGGCTCCTCCAAAAGTGTCGCGGCGATGAGCCACCCCTGGGAGTCTATGGCCCGCGACACCTCGTCGTACGAGCTGTCGTAGGGGTTGATACCGAGGATCGGCTCCCGGTCCGCGGTTGCCCCTTCGGGCGCGGTTGATGACATGGCTGTCACCGATTGGAGAAGGGTGAGAATAATTATTGGAAAAAACCTCATGCCGTCGCTCCCTTCCTTCACGATATCTCATTTAAGTGAGGGGTTCGTCTCCCCGGTTGGTTACGGCCTCGAAGATGCACCGGGGTTGACGCGGTCCGAGCCGACCCCCGACTCAGTCCCAGGTGACGGTGACGAGGAGGCCGGCGCCCTCTATGTGCAGCGCGATGGTGTACATGCCGGGGACGATCCAGAGCTTCGACCCGTCCACACTCACCGCGGCCGGATTGCCCCAGACCTCTTGCAGGCGCTCGCTCCACTCGTCGAGCTTGTCGTTGAGCGCAACCGAAGAAGCCTTCTCGACAGAATACCGGGCGAAAGTCTGCGAGCCCCCGCTGAAACGGTACTCCAGGCGCTCGTCCCCCCGGACGCCGGTTATCAGATCGCTGGACGACTCCGGCCCGAAGGTCCCCGTGCCCGTCGCGGTATACCCCGCGTCACTCATGGCCGCCGACACCGCTTCGGCGTCGGCCCCGAAGGGGATTTCTTCGAGGAAGGGGTCCACCGGCACGACGTTGGCGGCCAGAGTAGCGGTGAAGGCCAGGATTATCAATGCGAAGCTCTTCATGGTTCACTCCTCACGGCATGACTGCGGTTAATGAAACAAGCTCCCCCTGTCGTAGAGCATCGCCCTGAGTGGCGCGGCGTTTTTCGGGTCCTCGGTAAAACCGCGCGATGCGGGCTCGGGTCGCAGCCGGTCCAGGGGTGGAGGCGATTTTCTACCGGGATCGGCGCGCCCCTCCGGCCGTGATACGGTGGTCCGGCGGCGTGCGGTTCCCACTACGCGTCAGTCACCCTCCGGTTCCCGGAGCGGGACGAGGTTGACGGAGACGGTCAGCCGGGTGTCCCACATCGGCGCCAGGATGAGCTCTATCCGGCTCGCGTCCCGGTCGGCCCAGGTGTGGCTCCACTTATCCTCGTTCTTTTCCGTTATCCCCGGTCCGATGAGGTAATCGAAGGCGACGATTAGCCGGTCGAACTCCACCCTCACTCCCTCGACGGCGCCCTCGATTTCGAGCCAGGGAACCCGGGTGTACTCCACCTCGAGGATGTCCTGGTGGATTTCACTCGGCGTCGAAGCGGTCGGGCTGAAGGTGAAGGTCAGGCGCTCGTCGCGGCCGTCACCCACATAATCGGCCGTCACCCGTTCCTCGTCAGCCTCGATCTGGGTCCAGCCACGCTCCGCAAGAACACCGGTCACGTAGCCCATGCTCGTCGCCACGACGGGCGTGCCGAGGATGGGCTCGACGTAGTCCAGCACCCCGGCGTCGGCCAGGCAGATGGCGGCCAGGGTCATCAGGAGAATCCAGCTCTTTTTCACTCATGCTCCCCGGGGGTGTGTCGTATCGGTAAATTATAGCCCAACCGGAGTCGGGCTTCAAATGGGAGGACGTGGCGGCGCCCCGGTAATGATTTCAGCGAGCCGGACGGTTCGGCTCTGACCGGGTGTATGAGGGCTATTCGACCAGAAGGGATTCCACGGCGCGCACTATCCCCGGGGCGTCCAGGCCAAGCTCGGCTCGCAGTTCCTCCTGGGTGCCGTGGGTGACGAAGCGGTCGGGGATGCCCAGCCGTCTCAGTTTTATTTTCCCCGAATCCAGGAGGCCGCGGTCCGCCAGAAGCTCCAGTACGGCCGAGCCGAAGCCGCCCTCGAGGGTGCCCTCCTCCACGGTGAGGACGCGGCCGGTTTTCTCCGCCCATTCCACGATCAGGTCCGCGTCCAGCGGCTTGAGCCACCGGGCGTTGATCACCGCGACGCTGCGGCCCCCCTCCGCCAGCGCCTCCGCCGCCTCCACCGCCGGAATCACGGTGGAGCCCAGGGCCACGACCACGGCCTCGGCCCCCGCCCGGCGGAGCTCGCCCTTCCCGATGGGAATCTCGTGCAGCGGCTGCGTTCGGTCCACCCCGGTGCCTTTCCCCCGAGGGTAGCGCACGGCGAAGGGGCCCGGGTGTTTGTACCCGGTGTAGAGGAGGTGGCGCAGCTCGTCCTCGTCGGCCGGGGCGCAGACGGTCATGTTCGGCGCGCTGCGCAGGTAGGTCAGGTCGAAGCATCCGTGGTGGGTCGGGCCGTCGGCGCCCACCAGACCGCCCCGGTCCACCGCGAACAGCACCGGCAGTCCCATCAGGCAGACGTCCGTCACCATCTGGTCGTAGGCCCGCTGGAGGAAGGTGGAGTAGATGGCCACCACGGGCTTCATCCCCGAGATGGCCAGCCCCCCGGCCAGGCTCACCGCGTGCTGCTCGGCGATGCCCACGTCTATGAACTGGTCCGGCAGGGCGTCGGCCAGGATGTCGAGGCCGGTCCCGTCGGGCATGGCGGCGGTGATGCCCACCACGTTCGGATCCTTGGCCGCCAGCTCGGTGACGGTGCAGCCGAAAATCTCCGTGTACGTGGGCGTCGGTCCGCTCACGTGGCACACGCCGGTGGCGGCGTCGAATTTCCCCAGGCCGTGGAACTTGGTGGCGTCGTTCTCCGCCGGCTCGTAGCCCTTGCCCTTGACCGTGATCACGTGGAGGAGGACCGGCTGGGACAGGTCGCGCACCGTTTTCAGGACGCCTACGAGCTTGGGCAGGTCGTGGCCGTCTATGGGACCGAAGTACAGAAATCCCATCTCCTCGAAGAGCATCCCCGGCGTGACCATGTTCTTCAGCCCCTCCTCGATCTTGCGCGCCAGGGAGAAGATGCCCATCCCGATGCCGGGTATCTTCTTGACTATCTCCTGGACCTGCTTGCGCAGCGAGAGGAAGCTCCGGGTGGTGATCATCCGGTTGAGGTAGTTCGACAGAGCCCCCACGCTCTTGGAGATGCTCATCTTGTTGTCGTTGAGGACGACGAGGAAGGGTATCTTGCAGCGCCCGGCGTGGTTGAGGGCCTCGAAGGCCATGCCGCCGGACAGGGAGCCGTCACCGACCACGGCGCACACGCGGTGCTTTCCCCCGTTGTGCTCGCGGGTCAGGGCCATCCCCAACGCGGCGGAGATGGCCGTCGAGGCGTGCCCCACGGCGTAGGTGTCGTAGGGCGACTCCGAGGGTTTGGGGAAGCCCGATATGCCGCCGTACTGGCGCAGGGTGGGGAGGAGGTCCCGCCGGCCGGTGAGTACCTTGTGGGTGTAAGCCTGGTGGCCCACGTCCCACACGAGCTTGTCGGCGGGCGTGTCGAGCGTGTAGTGGAGGGCGATGGTGAGCTCGACGGCGCCCAGGCTGGGGGCCAGGTGACCGCCGGTCTCGCTCACCGTCTCGATGATGTAGCGGCGCAGCTCCTCGGCCAGCTCCGCGAGCTCGAAGAGGTTGAGCCGCCGGAGATCGGACGGGTCGTCAATCCGGTTGAGTAGTTTGTAGGTGGAATCCATCGGGCTCGAAGGGCTCACGTTACCCGCGCATTATACCACCCCGGACTGGGGTGCCCGGCAAGGGCGGATCGGTCCGGGGTCGTGAATCAGCGACTATCCGCTTTCCGGCCCCTTCGGCGGGAACCTTCGCCGGAGCATGCCGAGGAGGATCACCTTGAGGTCCGCGAGCTCCGCGGAACGCATCGCCCAGGCGGCGAGGAGGAAGACGGCCGCGCCGGCGACTATGCCTCCTCCGCCCAGGGCGAGCTTGTCCAGGAAGGTGCTCGATTCGGCGGTGAACCCGTACCACTCCATTCCGAACCAGAGCACCGCGCCCATCGCGACCGCCGCGACGAGGAGTTTCAACCCCGACTTGAACACCTTCGTGAAGCCGATGGGCCCCACCCGGCGCCGCATGATGAACAGCAGCAGCCCCAGGTTGACGTAGCTGGCAAAGGCGCTGGCCAGCGCCAGGCCGCCCTGACGCAGCCAGTGCATGAGGGACAGATCGCCGATGATGTTCACCGCCACGGCGATGGCGCCCACGATGACCGGGGTCTTCGTGTCCTTCTGGGCGTAGAAAACCGGCACCACGACCGACACGCCGATGTACCCCATGAGCCCGGACGTGTAGAACAGGAGGGCCCAGGAGGTGTTGTGGGTGGCCAGGGCGTCGAAGGCTCCGCGCTGGAAGAAGAGCGCCACCAGCGGCTCGCGCAGGATGATTATCCCGATCGAGGCCGGAATCGCCACGAACAACGCCATGCGCAGGGCGTAGTTCATGGTGTCCCGCAGCTCCCCGAGCTTCCCCTTGGCGGAGAAACCGGAGAGGGTCGGCAGGATGGCCGTGGAGATGGCCACCCCGAAGACGCCCATGGGGAACTGAAGTATCCGCTCGGCATAGTTCAGCGAGCTGATCATCCCCTCGCCCAACAGGCTCGCCAGGGCGTTGTCCACCAGCAGGTTGATCCGGACGACCGCCATGCCGAAGAGGGCGGGCACCATCAGCTTCAACACCCTCTTCAGGCCCGGCCCTTTGAGGTCAATGATGGGCTTCCACCGGCCGCCCAGCCGGCGCACCCCGGCCCCCAGCACGACGAGCTGGCAGAATCCGCCGAGCACGACCACCAGCCCGACCCCGTAGATGAGCTCCACCGGCACTTTCCCGAAGAGCGGCACGAGAGTGTATAGCCCGGCGATGAAGACGAAGTTGAGGATGATGGTCCCCGACGAGGGGAGGGCGAAGCGCTGGTAGGCGTTCAGTATCGCCATCAGAATCGCCGCCAGGGTCATGGTCACCGTGAAGGGGATCATGGTCCGGGTCAGGTCCACGGCGAGCTCGAGGTTGCCGGTACTGACGAAACCCGGCGCGATGACCCGGAGGAGCTGGGGGGTGAAGACGGCCACGATCCCGGCCAGGATGAGGGTGAGGAGCCCCAGGGTGTTGAAGAGGTTGTTGGACAGGTACCAGGCCTTCTCCGGGCTCTGGTTTTCCCGGATGTCCACGAAGGTGGGGAGGAAGTAGGCCGCCATGGCCCCCTCGCCCAGGACGCGCCGGAAGAAGTAGGGGATGCTGTAGGCGATGCGGAAGGCGTCGTTGACCGCCCCGGCGCCGAAGATGGAGGCGTAGAGTATCTCGCGCACCATGCCCGTGATGCGCGAGAGCAGCGTCATAAAGCCGACCACGCCGGCCGAGCGGATGATTCTCCTGCCGGGTGGTTGCTTCGAATCCCCGGGGGATTCGTAGGCGGCCTGACCCGTCCCCGGGATGGGTACGGCGGGGGCCGGCCTGTCTTCGCCCGGGCGCTTGGGCTCTTCGTCGGTCATGCGGACGGGGGTTCGACCGCGCCGGTTGGGTTTCGTTGAGCGTCGGCGTGGCCGTGAGACGTTGTCGGTGAACGAAAAGATTGTAACATCCGTTTACCGATTGAAAAACCTTATTCGCGGCGAAAAATCGGGGGCTTGAGTCCGCCGGCGGTAAAGAAAGGGGACGGCCGCGCGCCGTCCCCCGCGAGTTATTTTCCGGCGGTTACTCGGCGAGGTGCCACTTCGTCCCCTGGGGGGTGTCCTCCACGACCACGCCGAGCGCCGCCAGCTCGTCCCGTATGGCGTCGGCCCGGGCGAAGTCCCTGGCCCCCTTCGCCTCGGCGCGCCGGGCCAGCCTATCCTCGACGAAGGCGGCGTCAACCTTCGCCCCCGTCGTTTCCCGCCCCAGTCGTAGGCCCAGCACCGTATCGAAGCCGAGGAGCGCCTCCCGGGCCGGGTCAATCTCGTCCCGGCCGACCCGACCCTCGTCGAGCATCCGGTTGACCGTGCCCAGCATCTCGAAGACGGCCGCCAGGGCGGCGGAGATGTTCAGGTCGTCGGCCAGCGCCGCGGCGAAGCTCTCCTTGGCCTTGCGGATGGCTTTGCCGGCCTCCCCCCGACCTTTCGCGGAATCCGCGGCCGCCTCCGCCTCGCGGTCCAGGCGGCGCAGGAAGGCTTGGAGCTGCTTCAGGTTCGTCTCCGCCCCGGCCAGCCCCTCGAAGGTGAAGTTCAGCGGCTTGCGGTAGTGGGTGCTCTCCAGGAGCAGCCGGACGGCCAGGGGGTTGTGGCCCCGCGCCAGCACGTCGCGCAGGGTGAAGTAGTTCCCCTTGGACTTGGACATCTTCTCGCCGTCCACGACCAGGTAGCCGCAGTGGAGCCAGTGGCGGACGAATTTCTTCCCCGACGCGCCCTCGCTCTGGGCTATCTCGTTCTCGTGGTGGGGGAAGATGTTGTCGTGCCCGCCCGAGTGGACGTCGAGGGTCTCGCCGAGATGCTTCTGGGACATTGCGGAGCACTCGATGTGCCAGCCGGGGCGCCCCACGGGTAAAGGCGAGGCGGGGTCGTACTCCTTCGGGTCCCAGATCGGCTCGCCGGGACGGGCCTTCTTCCACAGGGCGAAGTCGCGGGCGTCCTCCTTCTCGTACTCGTCGGAGGAGACGCGGGCCCCTACCCGCACGTCGCCTAGCTCGATCCCGGAGAGGAGGCCGTAGCGCGGGAATTTTTTTATGGCGAAGTACCAACTCCCGTCGTCCCCCTCGTAGGCGTAGCCGTTGGCGGCCAGGGCGCCGATGAGGCGGACCATCTCGGCCACGTGCTCGGTGGCCCGGGGGTAGACCGCCGCGCGCTTGATGTTCAGCGCGTCTATGTCCTCGAAGAAGGCCTGGATGTAGGGCGCGGTGTAGGCGTCCAGGCGCCGCCGCATCTCGTCGGCGGGGACCTCCACCCGGTCGGGGTTGGCGCCCAGGATGGTCTTGTCGTCCACGTCGGTGAGGTTCATCACCTGGCGGACCTTCCACCCGAAATACTCCAGCGTCCGTACCACCTGGTCCTCGAAGATGTAGGCGCGGAAGTTGCCGATGTGGGCGTAGTTGTAGACCGTGGGTCCACAGGTGTAGTAGGTGACGGGCGTACCGGGATTTTCCCGCGCGGGGCTGTCGGCGGGCGGGAATTCCAGGAGCTGCCTGGAGTAGGTGTCGTAAAGTTTTAAGGTGGTGGCCATGCGCACCTCGTCTTCCGCGAAAAACGTTTTTTTATGGCCGCCCGCCGCCGGTGTCCGGGTGGCGGCGTAGCCGTGACTGACCTTCGCTGAAGGGGATGGATTTAAGAAAGCGGCGGGCGCGGCTACCGGACGGTCGGCCGACCCGCCGGCCGACAGCCACAGAGGAGGAGGAGCGTCTGGTGAGGTGAGGTCATGGCGTACCCGGGATTATTCATATCACGGCGTCATGTTAAGCCAAAGGCCGGGCGCAGTCAAGGGCGATTTGTGGGGGGCGAACACCGTCGTGTGACGGAGACCCGCACTCGTTGTGTGTTCGAATGTAGGGCGGGGATTCCTTTCCCCGCCGCTTTTACGTTCCCAGCCCCGACCCTCTCCCTAACCCGTAGGCGAGCCTCTCCCTGGAAGGGAGAGGGGGCGCGGCGGGCCCGTCCTTGATGGACCACGTCCGGCGTGCTATACTTCTTCGTCCGCCGGGAACCTAGGGCGGCGCGACCGTGAAGGCGTTGGGATGGGGAAACGAACGATCCAGGTGGGCAGGCTTATCCGGAACGCCCTCGCCGACCTCATCGCCGGGATGAGGGACACCCGCGTCAGGGAGGTCACCCTCACCGACGTCGTGATCTCGACGGACCTCCTCCACGCCAGGGTTTACCTGGACGTTTTCGGCGACGAGGCGGATGCCGCCCGGGCCGTCCGGGCGCTCGAACGCGCCTCCGGCTACCTGCGCCGGGGCCTGGCGGAGATGTTGAACCTGCGCAACACGCCGGAGCTGCGCTTCCTCTTCGACAGCAACCTGCGTCGGGGCGAACGGGTTTCCCGCCTGCTCCGCGACACCGAGGAGCCGGTGGATGAGTGAGGGCCCGACCGTAGATTTCGACGGCGCCGCGGTGCTGATAGGGGGGGCCCGTCGCCTTTTCCTGGTCACCCACGTCAACCCCGACGGCGACGCGGTGGGGAGCACCGCCGCCCTGGCCCACCTGGCCTCGGGGTGGGGCGCGGAGGCCGTCTGCTACTGCCCCGACGCCGTTCCGGCAGCTTTCCGCTTTCTGGTCGGGGCCGAGCTCTTCACCCGCGACCCGGGCCTCCTCGACGCCGCCGACGTGGTCGTGGTGATTGATTGCAGCGACCCCTGGCGCCTGGGTCCGGAGCACAACCGGATTCTGGCGCGCAGGGAAAGGGTCGTCCTCATAGATCACCACACCGACGTCACCCCCTTCGGCGGGGTCAACGTGGTGGATCCGACGGCCGCCGCCAGCGGGGTGCTGGTGTACGAGCTCCTCGGGCGCCTCGGCTGGCCGGTGGACATACCCGCCGCCGAGGGGCTATACGCCGCCATAGACACCGATACCGGCGGATTCCGCTACCCCAACACCGACGCCCGGTGTCTGCGGGTGGTCGCCGAGCTCGTCGAGCTGGGCCTGAAAACGGACCGGGTGGCGCACCGGATCTACGAGTCCCACCGCTTCGAGCGATACCGCCTCCTGGGGCTCGCCCTCCGGACGCTGGAGCGGGAGCTTGAGGGCCGGCTGGCCCTGATCAGCGTCACGCTGGAGATGCTTTCCCAGACCGGCGCCGTCGTGGAGGACACCGAAGACATCGTGGACTACGCGCGCGGAATCGAGGGGGTCGAGGTGGGGGCCTTCCTGCGTGAGGACCCGGGCGGGATGGTGAAGCTGTCCCTGCGGTCGAAGGGCGGCGTGCCGGTGAACGAGCTGGCCCGGCTCATCGGCGGGGGCGGGCATCCCTGTGCCGCCGGGGCCAGATTTGAGGGGACCCTCGCCGAGGCCCGGCGCTGGGTCATCGAGACGGTGCGCTCCGCCCTGGACGGCGGACCGGAGGGGTAGGTATTAGTGGCCGAAGAGCTAACAGGCGTGCTCAACTGCGACAAGCCGGCGGGCTGGACCAGCTTCGACGTCATCCGCAAGCTGCGCCGCGCCCTTGGGATGAAGAAGATGGGCCACACCGGCTCGCTGGACCCCATCGCCACCGGGGTGCTGGTGATCTGCCTCGGGCGGGCCACGCGGCTGGTGGACCTCTTGATGGCCACGGAGAAGGAGTACCGCGCCTGGGTCCGCTTCGGCGTCGCCACCGACACCTACGACGCCGATGGGGAGGTGACCGACGAGGCGGAGCCGCCCGCTGACCTGCGCGCCGCCATCGAGGAGGTCATCCCCCGGTTCACGGGCGAGATAATGCAGAGCCCTCCCCCCTATTCCGCGGCCAAGGTGGACGGGGAGAGGCTCTACAAGCTGGCCCGTCGGGGGAAGCCCGTCCACGTCCCGCCCCGGCAGGTGAAAGTCTTCGGTTTCGATTTCGTCGGCCTCGAGGGCGTGCAGGCCGAGTTTCTCATCTCCTGCTCCAAGGGGACCTACGTCCGCGCCCTGGCCCACGACATGGGCCGGGTCATCGGCTGCGGGGCTCATCTGGCCGGCCTGGTCCGCACGCGCAACGGCGTCTTCACCGTGGAGGAGGCCCTCGGCGTGGACCGCCCGCCCGAGGAGCTCCACGAGGCGGCCCTGGAAAAGCTGGTCCAGCCCGAGCGCTCGCTGACCTACCTCACCAAGTGCCGGGTCTCCACCGATGATCTCACCCGTTACCTCCACGGCATCCCGGTGACCCTGGGCGAGCGGCACCCCGTGGGGACCCTCCTGCGCGTGTACGGGCCCGAGGGCTTCGTCGGAGTGGGCCAGGTGGAGCCCGGTCCCGGCGGCGCGGTCATCCAACCCCGGACGACCCTCGTCACCCCCGATTCCTAGTCAGGCGTCATGGACCTCTACCCCGGCATCGAATCCGCCCGGGGCCGCCTGCAACCCGGCGGCTGCTTCACCATCGGCACCTTCGACGGGGTGCACCTGGGGCACCAGCGCCTGTTGGCCCTCCTCGACGGTATGTCGGGGGACGACCCGGCGGTGGTGCTCACCTTCCGTCGCCACCCCCTGGCCGCCCTCCGGCCCGAGAGCGCCCCGGAGCCGCTGACCAGCGTCGAGCGCCGTCTCGAGCTCCTCGCCCTGGCCGGGGCCGACGCCGCCATTCTGGTGGAGTTCGACCCCGTCTTCGCCGCGCTCACCGCCGAAGAATTACTCCGCCGGCTCGTGGAGGAGCTGGGGATGACCGGTATGGCGCGGGGCTACGACCACCGCTTCGGGTCCGACCACGCCGACGCGGTGAAGCTCGGCGAGCTGGCCGGGAGGCTCGGTATCCGCGACGAGGTGCTCGAGCCGGTGACCGAGTGCGGCCTGGTCGTCAAGAGCAAGGCCGTCCGCGGCCTCCTGGCCGAGGGTGACGTCTCCAGGGCGGCCTGCCTTCTGGGCAAGCCGCACCGCTTGCTGGGCCGGGTGGTGAAGGGGCTCGGGCTGGCGCGCAAGCTCGGCTTCCCCACGGCCAACATCCCCGATTACTACGAGATGCCGCCCAAGCCGGGGGTTTACGCCGTGGAGGGGCGGCTCATCGGGCACGTCTACCGGGGTGTGGCCAACATCGGCTGGCGCCCGACGGTGGAGGACTCACCCTGTGGGGCCAAGCCGATGATGGAGGTCCACCTCTTCGACCAGCGGATGGACGCGTACGGGGCGGCGGTGGCGGTGGATTTCCACGCCCGGCTGCGCGACGAGGTGCGGTTCCCCGATCTCGACGCGCTGAAGGCGCAGATAGAGCGGGACGTGCGAGCGGCCCGGGACTGGTGGGCGGCGCACCCGGTCGGGACGGAGTACGCCTGAGGGTTGTGTAGATTGCATAATGTAGGGCGGGGCTCCGTGCCCTGATGATTGCGATGATGTAGGGGCCGACCTTTAGGTCGGCCCGTTTTTTATAAGGCAGCCCTCACCCTAACCCGTGCCTCGCGGATTGCGATGACGTAGGGGCGGACCTTTAGGTCCGCCCGTTTTTTTATAATGCAGCCCTCACCCCTATCCCCGTCGGCGCGCCGCTCCCACTGGGAGAGGGGAGCTGCTTTCGCCCCCCCTCCCCGACCCTCCCCCAGAGGGGGGAGGGTGAATTACCCGCGGGCCGACCTTTGATGTCGGCTCAGCCCTCTACCTCGACCCCGCCGGGATTATCGGGACGGGCTCGACTTTGGGCGGGGGGTTGAGCGGCGGGGGCAGCGGCCTCCACATCGGGTCCAGCGCCGGCCACAGCGGACCGTAGCTCGAGTTGGCGTGCCAGAAGAGGTAGCCGTCGGCGCCGCCGGCCAGCGCCCCGCGAATCTGGTCCCGCACGTACCCGGTGAAGTCCGAAGGCGCCATGAGATCGAAGGCCTGGAGGAAGGGCCGGTTGGAGCAGGCGGCTAGAGTGCCGGGGAACTCGGGCGGCGGCGAGTACCGGTAGACCATCCCCGGGTGGGCCAGCTCGAGGAGGGCCCGGGTGGAATCCGCCCGGAAATCGGGCGGCGGAGGCGCCACGTATTCCACCGCCTCCAGACGCCCTTTGAGCACCGCCGCGCAGTCCTCCAAAATCCGCCAGGTCCGCCCCGGCCCCGAGTAAAAGCCGGAGCCGAAGTGGCTCGGGTAGTCCATCGGCGAGAGGGCGTCCAGCCGCAGGGCCATGTCGTCCACGTCCTGCCCCTCGGGGTTGCGTTTTTCATACAGGGCCGAAAAACCGAATACGTCCACGGAGAGCTTCACCCCCGTCGGGCGCAGCACCTCCTCCGCCCGGTCCAGGAAGGCGTTGATCGCCCACTCCTTGGACCGGCCTCCGGCGTGGGGGGTGTAGGCGTGGAGCACGTCGCCCTCGGTGGGGAAGCGCAGGTAGTCGAACTGGACCTCGTCCACCCCGGCCTCGGCGCAGGCCAGGGCCACGGCGAGATGGTAATCCCAGGCCTCCTCGGCGTAGGGGTCCACCCAGACCGAATCGGCGTGACCCACCCACGCCAGCCCCGTGCGCTCGTCCTTGACCGCCAGCCAATCCTTGGTCTCACCCCGGGGGTCGTACCGGGCCAGGTATCGGTCGTAGTGGACGACGACCCGGGCGATGACGTAGGCCCCGGCCCCGTGGAGGCGCTCCACCAGCCCCGGCAGGTCGTAGTAGGAATGGACCGCTTTGAGCTCCCAGGCCAGCCCCTCGGGCGAGAGGTCGGGCGCGTCGGCGGGCGAGCCGCGGAGCGGGGTGTAGGTCGCCAGCTCCGGCCGCGGCTCCTCGGGAACCTTTAGGGGGAAGCAGATTTCGCCGGGCGCCGGCTTGGCGTCGAAGACGACACAATTTATCCGTCCCTCGGTCAGCATCCGTTCCAGCTCGGTGAGCTTGGACTCCCACCCCGCCCGGAGGCCGACCAGGTAGACGCCGACCAGCCCCGGCGGGGTGTCGGTGTAGGTCAATTCGACGAGCCCCTCGTCCCAGGCCACCGGGACATAGGCGCGCTCGCGGTGGGCCTCGGCCCGGTTCCACCACGCGTCGTCGTGGACCGCCGAGGTGTCCACCGGACCCTCGAACCAGGCGCCGGCGAGGGCGGGGAGCAGAAGCGGAAGGGCGATTTTTTTCACCGCGGCTCCGAACGCGACGGCCGTTTACGGTGACATTCTACCAGAACGGGGAGCCCGCGGACTCCCCGAACGCTCGTTCACCGAAAGCTAGAAT
This sequence comes from bacterium, assembly GCA_035528375.1. NCBI lineage: Bacteria > bacterium. The sequence goes on along the minus strand of DATKYS010000103.1, from coordinate 22,520 downwards.
CCCACGTAAAATCCGGCCTGGAAGGTGAGGGAGTTGATGGTCGCCGGCTCGGTGTCGGCCCAGTGGTACGTCCCGTCCGCGTAGGCCCCCATGAATCCGAGAAAGCCTATTTCCAGCCCCAGCCCCGCGTTGTAGCCGAACTTGGCCCCCGTTTCGTCCACGTACTTCCCGGTGTCCTCGTTGGTGTACTCCAGGCTGTAGAAGTAGAGCCCGAATCCGGCCAGGACGTAGGGGGTGATGATGCCGGGCAGCTTGAATTTGGCCTGCAGGAAGATCGGCACGATGGAGTTCATCTCCGTGGAGGGGATGCCGTAGGAGTTCTCCTTCACCGTGCCCTCGACGTAGGTGATGTTGAGGGAGGTGTCCAGGAAGGGGAGGATGCCGAGGTCGAACTTGAGGCCGCCGGTGAATCCGCCGGAGAAGGTTTTCCCGTAATCGCCCAGCGGCATGAGGTATCCGACCCGGGCGCCCACGGAGAAGAAGGCCAGGCTCGGCAGGGCCAGAAGCAGCGGCAGGAGGATAAACATCTTGCGCATGGTTGCTCCTTGGTTGTCGAACGGATACCCAATCCTACCCGAAAACCGCCGGCCGTTCAAGGCCGCAACCGCCGGTCGTTCGAGACCGCCCGGAATAGAGGCCGGTGGAGAGGTAGCGCTCGCCCCGGTCGGGCAGGACGGTCACGGGTGAAGCCCCAACACCCGCCGCCGACGTGGTATGATTGAAATGTAACTGCGGAGAAGGAGGGGCGTGGGCCTCTACGAGTTCAGCGAAGGGCGCCGGTTTCTCGTCCGCGTCCCCAAGGGCGAGGAGCTGGTGGCCTACATTGATCGCTTGGTCAACGAGCAGGGCATCGCGCAGGGGTTCATCTCGGGCATCGGGGCCGTGGCGGAGGCGGTCATCGGCTTCTACGACCAAGAAACACACGCCTACCAAGAGCGCGAGCTCACCGGCGGCCTGGAGATAGTCTCGCTCCTGGGGAACGTCTCCCGGCGTGAGGGCCGCTGCCACGCCCACCTCCACGTCGGCCTGGCCGACCACTCCGGGGCGATGTACGGCGGGCACCTGGGCCGGGCCGTGGTCTTTCTGACCGAGCTGGTCGTGGTCGAGTTCACCGGCCGGGAGCTGGAGCGCCTTCCCGACGAGGCCACCGGCCTGGTGTGCTGGAGGTAGACGGTGAAGCAACTTCTCGGACGGCTGATTCCGAGTTCCCTCAGATCCTATCTGCGTCAGCTCTACTTCAAATTCCGCGGGCTTTTTTACCGCGGCGGCGGGGTGGAATGTCCGGTCTGCGGGAGACGTTTTCGCCGTTTCATCACCCACGGCTTGAAACGTCTCTGCCCCGGCTGCGTCTCGTCGCGGAGGCAGCGTCTGGAACTCATCTACCTGCGCCGGGAGACGGATCTGTTCCGTGAGCCTCTCAAGGTGCTTCACATCGCCCCCGACCTGACGCTCCACCGCCTCTTTCACCGGCAGCGCAACCTCGATTACACCAGTCTCGACCTACACCGCAAGTACGTGGACCGCAACGGCGACCTCACCGCCCTTCCGGACCCGACGGAGAGCTTTGACGTACTGTTCTGCTTCCACGTCCTGGAGCACATCCCCGATGATCGTCAGGCCATGCGGGAGATGCGGCGGGTGCTGAAATCGGACGGCTGGGCGCTGATCCAGGTGCCCCACTATCCGCAGCGGGGGCCGACCTACGAGGACTTCTCCATCGTCTCCCCCGCGGAGCGGAAGAAACACTTCGGCCAATGGGATCACGTCCGCGTCTACGGAAATGATTTTGAGGAAAGGCTGGAGGAATCCGGCTTCACGGTGCGCTTCATTGATTACGCCGCCACCCTTTCCCCGGCGGAGGCGGCGCTTTACGGAGTCAAAGATACCGTGGGATTCCATCTGTGCACAAAGGGCGATGCCTGATTCGACCACCAGTCAGACCGGTTTTTCCCTCATCGAGATGCTCATCGCCAGCGCCATCCTGTTGATCGGCGTGACGGGGATTCTTTTGGCCATCCCCGGGGCCGAGGAGGGGGTGGCCGCGGGGGGGATGGCCGGTCGGGCGGCGCTCTACGCCAAGGAGCGGCTGGATTCCCTGGCGGCGCTGGATCCGACGGAGCTCGCCCGCGGGGCGCGGCTGGCGCCCTACTCCGACTCGCCCGAAGGGCTCTACACCCGGCGCTGGTGGGTGCTCTCGGCGGAGCTCGAGCCCGACCTCGAGGGGGAGCGGCTGGCGGAAGTCCTGGCCGAGTCGGGGCTCGTCCCCGGGGACTTCGACCTCCCGACCGGTTTCTTTAGGCTGAAGGTGGAGCTACTCTGGCGGCCGCCCGGTGGGAGGTTGGAGCGGATGGAGGTGGGGCAGCTCGTAACGCCGTCGCGGTAGGCCGACAATGTTGCGATAAATGACGTAGGGGCGGGTGTCCACACCCGCCCGTTTTTTACCCCTCACCCCGACCCGCATCTCGTTGCGATGACGTAGGGCGGCCCCTCTGCGGGCCGCCGCGCTATCTGCTACACCAATCTCAATCCTCACCCCAGCCCGGAGGCGGGCCTCTCCCACAGGGAGAGGGAGACCACGCCGATCCTCACCCAAAGTTGCGATGACGTAGGGGCGGGTCTCCAGACCCGCCCGCGGGCCGCCGTATCCGTTTAAAAAAGAAGAGGGGCGCCGGGCCCCTCTTCGTTTATCAACCCTCGCGGGGTGGTTGACCCCCACCCGGGGGTCGGTCTCTACCGTCGGAGGAACGATCACCCCCGCCGGAGGAACGATCCCTGCCGCCCGAGGAACGATTACCACCTCCCGAGGAACGGTCGCCCCCGCCCGAGGAACGATTACCACCTCCCGAGGAACGGTCGCCACCGCCCGAGTCCGGCTTTCTCCGGCGGTGCCTCTGCCGGGGACGGTCGTCCGCGCGGGTCTGGAGCCGGACGTGCGGCCGGTCAACGTTTTCATCCACGGTCAGGGCGAAGAAGGCCAGGTAGAGCTCGTGGTAGTAGACGCCGACCAGGCTCAGGTAGCTCCAGACGAAGCCGAGGAACAACAGGAGGGATAGCGCCAATTCCACGATGCGCAGTGGGGTGAAGGCCAACCCCGACGAGAGAATCCACGCCAGCCGGCCTAGCGCGTAGAGGAGGAACAGGCCGGCGAGGTTCATCCGCATCTGCCCACCCGCCTCCAGCCGTTCCAGACGGCGGTGGACCTCGGCGGAGTGCTCGGCCAGGGCCGACAGGCACAGCCTGTCGCGCAGCTCGTCGTTGGCGGTTTCGTACTTGAAGTAGGTGCGGAAGGCGTTGGCGAAACTCTGGGGAAAGTTGCGGTCGAGGGAATGCCCGGCGCCATGAGCCAGTTTCACCCTCAACAGCCCCGCCTCGCGGCTCGCGCGTTCCAGGAAAAAGCTGCCCGGTATCCGTCCGAAGAAGGACCGCTGGACCAGCCGGCCGAACCAGCCGAAGACGGTGGACAACAGAAGCCCCGCGGTCAGTGCCAGGACGAGGAACACCAGCGCGCCGGTAAGGCTGAATCCGCGCACCCCGAACAGGGAGAAGAGGTTGATCTCCACCCTCCATGTCGCCAGCACGGCCAGGGCGCCCGGAACGATCATGGCGAGCAGCCCGTAGCGGTTGAGACTGTAATGGTTCATCGAAAACCTCGCTAGGGGGATCGGTGAAAAACCACGGATCCCGGAGAAAACTGGTGGAAACGCCCACCCCGCCCCGTAGGCGAGCCTAGGGCCGGAGCTAGAGGATGTACCGGGAGAGGTCCTCGTCCTTGGCGAGGCTCTCCAGCTTCTCGTCAATGTACTCCCGCGTGACGATGAGCTTCTGCTCCCGATCCAAGTCGGCGGCCTCGAAGGAGGCTTCCTCGAGCAGGGCCTCGAGGACGGTGTGGAGCCTTCGGGCGCCGATGTCCTGGGTGTGGGTGTTGATGTACTCGGCGAGCTCGGCCAAGCGCTCGACGGCGCCGGGAGCGAACTCCAGCCGGAGGCGTTCCGTGCCGAGAAGCGACTGGTACTGCTTCACCAGCGCGTTCTTCGGCTCGGTGAGGATGCGGGTGAAGTCCTCCTTCGTCAGGGAGTGCAGCTTTACCCGGATGGGGAAGCGGCCCTGGAGCTCGGGCATGAGGTCCGACGGCTTTTTCTGGTGGAAGGCCCCGGCCGCGATGAAAAGAATGTGGTCCGTGGAGACCAGGCCGTACTTGGTTTTGACCGTCGTGCCTTCCACGAGGGGAAGGAGGTCGCGCTGGACGCCCTCCCGGGACACGTCGGGGCCGTGAATCGTCCCGCCCGCGACGATTTTGTCCAGCTCGTCCAGGAAGACTATGCCGGTGGTCTCGGTACGGGCCAGGGCCTCTCGGGTGACCTTCTCCTGGTCCATGAGGCGTTCGGCTTCCTCGTTCACCAGGGCGCGGCGGGCCTCGGAGACCTTCAACCGGACGCGCTTTTTCTTCTTGGGAAAGAGGCCCGAGAGCATGTCGCCCAGGTCGAGCCCCATGCCCTCCAGGCCCGCGCCGGAGAAGGCGCTCAGCACCGGGTTGTCCGAACTCGACACTTGGACGTCCACCTCGCGGTCCTCAAGCTCCCCGGCCGCCAGAAGCCCACGTAACTTTTCCACGCTGCGCTCGTGGTGGGCCAGGGCCTCCTCGTATTCCTTGCGCTCTTCCTCGGACGCTCCCGGACCGGGCAGCACGGGCGGTCGGGGCAGGAGCAGCTCGAGAAGCTTCTCCTCGGCCCGTTTTTCGGCCAGCTCTGCGACGCGGGCGCGCTCCTCCTCGCGGACCATGTTCATCGCTATATCGGTCAGGTCGCGGATGATGGACTCCACGTCCCGGCCCACGTAGCCGACCTCGGTGAACTTGGAGGCCTCCACCTTGACGAAGGGGGCGCCGACCAGGCGGGCCAGCCGGCGGGCTATCTCCGTCTTGCCCACCCCGGTGGGGCCGATGAGGATGATGTTTTTGGGCGTTATCTCGAAGGCGATCTCGGGCGGGAGCTGGAGCCGCCGCCAGCGGTTCCGCAGGGACACCGCCACCGAGCGCTTGGCGTCGTCCTGACCCACGATATAGCGGTCCAGCTCGGTCACGATGCGCCGGGGGGTGAGCTCATCGGAGCTCAACCGCTTTTCTTCCGGTTCGAGGGGCATGAGTTTATTTTCCATCGCCCAGCTCTCGTTGTAGTTCCCCGTCGTCCCGCCGGACCTTCTCCCGCTGGGCTTCGCGGTGTTCGGCGAGCCTGGACGCCAGTTCTTTATCCGACAGGGCCAGGCACCCGATGGCGAAGAGGGCGGCGTTCTCCGCCCCGGCCCGCCCCAGGGCGAAGACGGCCACCGGAATCCCCCCCGGCATCTGGACGCTGGCCAGAAGCGCGTCCAGTCCCCCCAGGCCGCCGGACTCCAGGGGGACGGCCAGGACCGGTTTCGTCGTGTGAGCGGCCACCGTTCCCGCCAGATGGGCCGCCATCCCCGCCCCGCAGATGAAGACCTCGACGCCCCCGGCCTCCGCCTCCCGAACGAATCGGATGACCTCTGCGGGCGTGCGGTGGGCCGAGAGCACGCGTCCGGTGAATCCGACGCCGAATTCGGTGAGAATCTCGAAGGCGGCGTCCATCACCGGTTTGTCCGAGGCCGAGCCCAGGAGCACGGCCACCCTTTTCTCGTTTTTTCCGCTCAACGCACCTCCGAGGGTTCTCCCCTAGCCCGACGAGTTCGTCAACCGCTCCAGCTCGTGCCAGGCGATGTCCTTCCGCAGGGTCTTCCCCTTGAACCGGATCTTCTCCGCCCGCTTGTAGGCGTTGTGCACCGCGGCCCGGATGGTGGCTCCCATGCCGGTCACCCCGAGCACGCGCCCCCCGTTGGTGACGGTCTTCCCCTTGCTCACCCGCGTCCCGGAGTGGAAGACGACGCTGGCGTAATCGTCCCGGCCGATGCCCGCAATCTCGTGCCCGGTCTGGATGTGCCCCGGGTAACCCTCGCTGGCCAGGACGACGCAGGCCGCCTTCTTCTTGGTCAGGTTCACCTGCTTCACGGGCAGGTGCCCCGTGGCGGCTGCGTAGATGAGCATCAAGAGGTCGTCGGCCACCCGGGGGACGATGGCCTGGGTTTCCGGGTCGCCGAAGCGGCAGTTGTACTCGATGATGCGCGGCCCGTTCTCCGTCAGCATCAACCCGGCGTAGAGCATCCCGGCGAAGGTGTGCCCCACCGCCGTCATACCCTCCAGCGTCGGCTCCACCACCGTCCGCATGACATGCTCCACCAGCTCGTCGGTCACGATGGACACCGGCGAATAGGCCCCCATCCCCCCCGTGTTCGGGCCGGTGTCGCCCTCACCGATGCGCTTGTAATCCTGTGCGCTGGCGAGCACGCAGGTCCCCCCGCCCCCGTCGGCCAGCACGAAGAGCGATACCTCCTCGCCGTGCAGGAACTCCTCGATGACGACGGTCTTCCCGGCCTGTCCGAAGGCTCCGGTGTGTAGCATGGCGTCCAGGGCCTTTTCGAGCTTGGCGGGCGTCTCGCAGATGAGCGCGCCCTTACCCCCGGCCAGCCCGTCGGCCTTCACCACCAGGGGCAGTCGGTGCGTGGTGCCGTATTTCCAGGCGGCGTTGAAATCGTCGAAGACGCCGAAGGGCGCCGTGGGCACCCCGACGGACGCCATGAGCTCCTTGGCGAAGGCCTTGGAGGACTCGATGCGCGCGGCCGCCAGGGTGGGACCGAAGATGGTGAGCCCGGCACGCCCGAACTCGTCCACGATGCCGCCGTCGAGGGGGGCCTCGGGCCCGACGATGGTGAGGTCTATGGCCGCCCCGCGGGCGAAGTCAACCAGGGTGCCGATTTCATCGCCGGGGAGGGGCGGAATCTCGGCGATGCCGGCGATGCCCGCATTTCCGGGGTAGGCGTAGAGCTTTTCGAGCCTGGGGGAACGGGATACCCCCCAGGCCAGGGCGTGCTCACGTCCGCCGCCGCCGACGATGAAGACGCGCATGTGTCGCCTCGTAGGTGCGACCGTGGAGGACTCGTCCTACCGGTCGCCTCGCGGGCGGGTCAGGAGACCCGCCCCTACGTTGTTTTTTTAATGCCTGAAATGGCGCGTGCCGGTGAAGACCATCGCCGCGCCGGCCCTGTCCGCAACTTCGATGGCCGCCTCGTCGCCCTTGGAGCCGCCGGGTTGGATGATGGCGGTAACGCCCGCCGACGTCAGGGCCTCCACGCCGTCGGGCATGGGGAAGAAGGCGTCCGAAGCGGCCACGGAGCCCCGGGTCCGCCTCTCGGCCTTGCGCACCGCGATGATGGCCGAATCCACGCGGCTCATCTGCCCGGCGCCCACACCGACCAGCCAGCACGCGCCGTCTTTTTCCCGGCAGGCCAGGACGACGGCGTTGCTCTTGACGTGTTTGACCGCGCGCCAGGCGAACCGCAGCGCCGTCCACTCCTCCTCGGTCGGGGCCCGCTTCGTCACCACGCGCTCCTCGCTGGACCACTCGTCGTCCACCCCTTGGAGGAGCAGTCCGCCGGGGATGAAGCGCCCCTCGAGCCCGGTGGGCGGCTCGGGCGTCCCCAGGGCGATGAAGCGGCGCTGGGATTTCTTCGTCAACAGTTCGAGAACGCCGGGAGCGTAGTCCGATGCCACGGCGCACTCGATGAAGCGGGTGTCGTGGATGAGCTCCGCGGTTTTCTGGTCCACGGTGCGGTTGAGGGCGACGACGGAGCCGAAGGCCGACAGGGGGTCGCCCTCGAGGGCCAGCTCGTAGGCCCGCTCCAGGGTGGAGGCCTCGGCCAGGCCGCAGGGGTTGGTGTGCTTGACGACGGTCGCCGCGGGTGAGGAGAAGTCGCACACGGCGTTCCACGCCGAGGCGATGTCCCAGTAGTTGTTGAAGCTCAGGGCCTTTCCCGAGAGCGGCTCGGCCGATGCAAGCCCCCCGCCGCCCGCGAGGGGCACGTAAATCGCCGCGGGCTGGTGCGGGTTCTCGCCGTAGCGCAGCTCGCGCCCCTTGCGGTATGCCGCGATGTAGAGCTCGGGGAGCCCCTCCCCGCGGGTCAGGTAGCCGGTTATGGCCGCGTCGTAGGTCGCGGTGTGGGCGAAGACCTTGGCCGCCAGGTCGCGCCTGCGTTCGAGGGTCACTCCGCCCGCGTTTATCTCCTCCAGGACGACCGGGTAATCGGCCGGGTCGCACAGGGTGACGACGTGGTTGAAGTTCTTGGCCGCCGCGCGCAACAGGGCCACCCCGCCGATGTCTATCTGTTCTACGGCCTCCTCGGGGGCGGCCCCGCGGGCCACCGTCTCGGCGAAGGGGTAGAGGTTCACAACCACCAGGTCTATCTCCACGGAGCCGATTCTCTCCAGGTCCCGCTGGTCATCCTCCGTCCGTCGGGAGAGGATGCCGCCGTGGATGCGCGGGTGCAGCGTCTTGACCCTTCCGCCCAGAATCTCCGGGGAGCCCGTGTAATCCGCCACCTCGATGACCGAGAGGCCGGCCTCGCGCAGAACGCCGGCCGTGCCGCCGGTGGAGAGCAGCTCGACGCCCTTGAGGCGGTGGAGGAAGTCCACCAGCCCGGTCTTGTCGGACACACTGGCCAGGGCTCGGCGGGGAATCAGACGGTCGCTCATGTTCAAAAAACCACCCGGGCGGTAGTCGCCCCTTCACCTGAAGGGGGAAAAACAGGCTCAAATCGGAATGTCTCCGACTTCGACCCGCGTCGGGGATGCGGGGAGGCGTATTTTAACATACGAGCGCCGGGGCGTCAGCCGGCCCGGCGGCACCTCCGCTTCACGGAACCGTTCGCGCGAGACGTGGGGCGGCGGTCCCGCTTGCGCCGAGCGGTCCGTTCCCTAACCCTTTCCCCGGTTCTCGGGCTCCTCTTTGAGCAAATCCTCGACGTCCTTGGTGTCCACCCACCGCACGACCGTCGCGTCGGGCTCCTCATCCACGGGGTCTCCGCGCAGACGCTGCCGGCGTCTCACCCAGGCGGCCGCCAGGTAGCGGTAGATGGGGGTGAGGAAGAAGGCGTCAACCAGCACGAAGAGGCCGAAGATGAGCGTGAACCAAATTTCGCCTTGTGTGAAGCCGGTGCGCGCCCCGTGAACCACGGCGAAGGTGACGCCCGCCAGCCCCACCGACAACAGGGTCCACAGCGCGATACGCCCCTCACGCTCGAGCTCGCGGCGGTAAGTCTCGTACTCGGAACTGCCCATCCCCGCCTCCTTGGCAATCTGCCGTCACGCCCCGCACGACGCCGGGTTTCCTCAACCCCGGTCAAATATAGAGCCCGGTTCACCGGGTGTCAAGGAGCACCCCTTTCGCATCCTCCCCGGACCGGCTATAATACTCACGTGCCGCGGCGCGCCCCCGCCCAACCCACGGATGGTCGAAAGATGCGACGAATCGCCCTTTTTCTTGGAATTCTCGCCGCCGGGACGCCGGCCTTCGAGCTGACACCCTGGGAGGCGGGCCAATGGGTGACCTACGCCGACGTGGACGGCGAGGCGGCCGTGACCGTCTCCCTGGTGGAGCCGGCCGGGCACGCCGAGGCGCCGTGGCTCCAGGTGGATCTCCTGATGCCCGGGATGGGGTGGATGGTGCTCCAGATGGCCCTGAAGGAGGGAGGGGCGGAGTTCCTCCAGGAGGACATCGCGCGGCACATCCGGGAGCCGGGGGCCCAGGAGGCGCCCTTCGAAAACCTCGAATCCCTGCTGGCCTACTACGGCAACTTCGGCGGAGAGATACTCCTCGGAATGGACTCGTCCGAGATGGTGGACCGCATTGTTCTCTCGCTGACCCCGGAGATGCTCGGCGAGTTCCTGTCGGCCCTCGGGGAGCTGGGCGAGATGTTCGGGGCCGGTGAATCCCTCGAGTACGAGACACAGGACGGCGTGGAGGTCGAGGTTCCGGCGGGCGTATTCTCCTGCAGAAAAATCTCCTCCGATTCCGGCGACGCCTGGTACGCCGACGAGGTGCCGCTCTTCGGCGTCGCCCGGTTCTCCATCCCCGACTCGAGCGGCGCTACCGACGTGGTCGTCGAGCTGACCGACTACGGCTCCTCCGGGGCGACGGACTCCCTGGAAGGCTGGCCCGATCCCCTGCCCATCGAGGACTACCTCGGCCTTCTCGTGTCCGGGCAGTCGTACGAGCCCTACACCGACCAGGACGCCCTGGCCAACAAAAAGCCGAGGTGACGGCGAATCTCATGGGCAAGCCGCTGGAAACCGACTTCATGCTGGACGGTATAGCCCGCCTGCGCCGGGAGCGCGACGCGGTCGTCCTGGCCCACAACTACCAGCTCCCCGAGGTTCAGGCGGCGGCTGACCTCACCGGCGATTCCCTCGGCCTGGCGCGCCACGCCGCAGGGACCGACGCGAAGGTCATCGTCCTCTGCGGCGTCCTGTTCATGGCCGAAACGGCGGCCATCCTCTGCCCCGAAAAGCGTGTGCTCCTGCCCGAGCTCCGCGCCGGTTGCCCCATGGCCGACATGATTACCGCCGACGACGTGCGGGAGGCGAGGGAAAAGGCCCCGGAGCTCTACGTCGTCACCTACGTGAATTCCACCGCCGAGGTGAAGGCGGTCTCGGACGTTTGTTGCACCAGCGCCAACGCGGTGGAAATATTACGTAATGCGCCGGCGGGCCGACCGGTCCTCTTCTGCCCCGACCGGCACCTGGGCGAGTGGGCCGCGCTCCAGGTCGGCCGCACCGACATCGGCCTTTACCCCGCCGAGACGGACATCCGCCTCTGGCCCGGCTTCTGCCCCACCCACCACCGCCTGACCCTGGAGGACCTCCGGCGGGCAAAGGAAACCCATCCGCGGGCGAAGGTCATGGTCCACCCCGAGTGCCGCCTCGAAGTCTGCCGGGCGGCCGACCGAGTCGCCTCCACGGGGGGGATGCTTCGCTACCCGGCCGATGTGGACGACCGCGAGTTCATCGTCGGCACCGAGGTGGGCCTCCTGGACCCGCTCCGTCGGGCTTACCCCGACCGGCGTTTCCACCCCGCCGCGGCGGAGAAGATGGTCTGCTGGAACATGAAGGTGACCACGCTGGAGAGCGTTTACACGGCGCTCAGCGAGGACCGTTACCCCGTGGCCGTTCCCGAGGAGGTGGCCGCGCCCGCGCGCCGGGCCATCGAGCGGATGCTGGAGGCGTAACTTATTAAAACTACTGGCTTTTTAACACAGGCATCGGTTGCCTGTTTTTTTTGTAAATGCCTAATTTAGTCTGTAGACAGATACGAATGTTGGCTGTATTATGACTATCGGAGTTCCTTCAACGACTACTTGAGGAGGAAAGATGAAGAGGTTGCTAGCCGCTGTGGGCCTGGCCGGCGTAATTTGCCTGACCCTTATTCTGGCCGCCTGCACGGACGGTATATCAAGCCAGGAAGAGAACCCCCTGTCGGACAGGAGTAATAAAGTAAGTGGTACCGTCTTCAGAGGAGATGGTTCTCCACAGGGGTCTGCTTCTGTGTTTATATACTACTTCTACACCTCGATACTATATCCTGCATGCGATTCGGCTGTCTTAACAGCACTAAATGGAACTTACTCGATAACTTACGTCAATGCTGCTAGACGTCACCAAGGGATAGCCAAAGCGTGGATCGATATCGAGGGTACGATGTATTCGGGCTGGTCCGATTTGTTCTACTACCCCATTGATGGGGGAGATGTAACAGGCATTGACATCACGCTCACCGAAGAGTAAGGGATACCCTACGAGTTGACGTGAATCGCGCGTCGTCCACGTAGGGGCCGACCTTCAGATCGGCCCGCGGGCGGGTCTAAAGACCCGCCCCTACGTCCACACGGCGAATTTCACCCGTAGGGGCGACCGGTAGGACGAATCCTCTGCGGGCCGCCGTAGCGGGGCGTAGAAGACCCGCCGCTCCATCACCGCAATCTGCTGCGGCAAACTGAACCCCGCCCTCCCCCTCCGACCAACCCACGATTAACGGATTCCCGCCACGCCCGCGTTCGCGCCGCGCATCCCGCGGGCACGGTCCTTGCTTTTTCCCACTAGACGAGTGGATTAGGGTGACATCTGCGCGACGATTACCCGACTCCGATGAAACACCGGCATCCCCGACCCTCCCCTTGGGAGCCCCTAATCTGCGAGGTACAGTCATGTTTACGCGGGCAATCGGCTACTTTCTGCTCTTCATCTGCGTTTCGGCCGGCGCGACGACATTGAACTCCGGCTCCGGAGCGGCCTTCGAGAGCGTCAACCCCCGGTCCGAGGGGGACGAGTGGTGGGACGACGCCTGGATCCACCGGGCGCTGGTCTACATAGATAACCACTACAACAACGAGGTCCTCACCTACTTCCCCATCTCTGTATCCGTGTCGTACCGAGGCAGCATGCAACCGGACTTCGACGACCTCCGCTTCACCGATTTGGACGGCGACCAGCTCCCGTACTGGATCGAGGAGTCCGAGCGGTCGTCCTACGCCAAGGTCTGGGTCCGGGTGCCGGAGATACCCGCCGCCGCGAACGTCTACATGTACTACGGCAACCCGGCCGCGGCCTCGGAGAGCGACATCGAGGGGTACGCCGAGCTCTGCGAGCCCTTCAACGACGACCCGACACGCTCCGGCGGCTGGAGCGTCTACCGCCACGCCGGGGAGGTCTCCCTCGAGGGATGCTGGGACCCGGCGGACGGGGTCCTCTACCTCACCCGGCAGGAGTGCAACCTGGGGGCGGCCCTTTTCGCCGACCTCGACATGAACCGGTTCAACGGGTGGGTCCTGACCTTCGATTACCTCGTGGGAGATGGAACGGGTGCCGAAGGCTTCTGCGCCATGTTTTACAAGGATGAGGCGCCCTACGCCGGCGGCACCCCCTCGTGCGGCGGCGGCCTCGGCTTCACCACCGCGGACGGGGACGCAATCCAGGGTTACGGCATCGAGTTCGACGCCCATCCCGGTGAGGGCGACCCCAACAGGCGGCACGCGGCCCTCATCGAGGACAGCACCGACAACCACCTCAAGACCGTCGAGGACGACCGGGTGTGCGACGGGATGTGGCACCACGTGGAGCTCGTTAACCTCCGGGGAAAGCTCACCCTGAATCTGGACTCCGACACCCTCATCTACGAGCGCATCTTCAACACCCCGGGCGGCGACAGGAGCTACGGGGGGCTGGGATTCTGCGCCGCCACCGGCGACCTCACCAACGACCACGTGATAGACAACGTCTTGCTGCGCAAGTTGACGCAGCCGATGCCGACCAGCATGGTCGGAGACGAGGAAGGTCCGGACTCGATGATCGTCGAGATCACCTTCGGCCAGCTCAAGGCGCTCTACCGGTAGCCCCGGGCTACCGGAGGCGCAAGGGCGGGTCACCCCCGCCCTTTTTAGTTTTCCCCGCTCGGCCCAGGCGCCTATCCTTGCCGGAGGGGGCGCGGCTGGGGTACAATCCGAGGGTCACAGTCGCCACCCCGACATCCCCATGACCCGACAGAACGAATCGGTCCGGGAGCTGATTCAGCAGAAATTCACCTTCACGCCCGCCCTGCGGGCCAGGGTGGACCGGCTGCTGCGCCGCATCTTCCTCATCTGCGCCGTCGTCGCCATCGCCGGCTTCATCGTCGAGTACGGCTTCTTCCCCTCCGACTTCCTCCGCCAGATCGTCCACATCGCCCAGGCGCTCATCATCCTCATCTTCTGCCTCATGCCCCTGACCCAGCTCCTGTTCACGCACCAGAGGCTGACCTGGATCAAGGAGCACCTGGCCGAGCTCGTCGTGGTGGCGGTTTACGTCATTTACCTCCTCGTCAGCTCGCCGGAGTCCGGGGGAGGGATATCCGGCGTCTGGAGCGGCGACGACACCGGGGCCTCCGAGGCCATGCTGGGGGGCCAGCTCTTCATCGCCGCCAACCTCATCATCCGCTTCGTCCGGGGCAACCGCACCCTGGCCGCCCTCGCCCAACGGCCGGTCCGATTCATCCTCTTGACGTTCCTGGCGGTCATCGGCGTGGGCACCCTGCTTTTATCACTCCCCCGCGCCACCGTCTCCGGCTACATCCACCCCATAGACGCCCTCTTCACCGCCACCAGCGCCACCTGCGTCACCGGCCTGATCGTGGTGGACACCGGGAGCTACTTCACCCGCTTCGGCCAGTCCGTGATAATGGGGCTCATACAGATCGGCGGCCTGGGCCTGATGAGCTTCACCGCCTTCTTCTCCACCATCCTGGGAGTCCGACTGGCGCGCAAGGAGGTCGCCCTCTTCTCCCGCGCCTACGAGGCCGACGCCCTGTCCACCGTCCGACGACTCCTCGTGTACATGTTGCTGGCCACCCTGTTGATCGAGCTCCTCGGATTCGGCCTGCTGTACCAGACCTGGGGGCCCAAGTACGCCGACCAGAGCGAGCTGCTGTTCTCCTCGGCCTTCCACTCCGTCTCCGCCTTCTGCAACGCCGGCTTCAGTTTGAACGCCGACAACATGGAGGCCCACGCCGGCTCCGTCGGCACCTCGCTCATCATCTCCTCGCTCATCATCCTGGGCGGCCTGGGTTTCATCGTGCTGATGAACCTCACCAGCTTCCGCCGCCGCCACAAGAAAGGCCAGCCGCACAGCCGCCTGACCCTCCAGACCAAGCTCGTCCTCGTCGTCACCGCCATACTGCTCGTCATCGGCTGGATCGCCATCACCCCTCTGGAGTGGAGTAACTCCATGCAGGGCATGGACGTGGGCGAGAAGGTGATGGCCGGCTACTTCCAGTCCGTCACCACGCGCACCGCCGGCTTCAACACCATCCCCACCGACGCCCTGAGCGCCGGGACCCTGTTCATCATGATAGTGCTGATGTTCATCGGCGCCAGCCCGGGCTCCACCGGCGGCGGTATAAAGACCAGCACCTTCGCCGTCATCGTACTGAACTTCTGGGCCAACCTGCGCGGCAAGAAGCGCGTCGAGGTGTTCAAGCGCGAGATTCCCGCCGGGGTGATCAAACAGGCGCTGACCGTCCTGGTGGGCGGTCTCGCCTTCGTCGTCATGGGCTTTTTCATCCTGCTGCTCCTGGAGGACCAGCCGCCGCTGGACATACTCTTCGAGACGGTCTCCGCCTGGGGCACCGTGGGGCTCTCCGCGGGCATCACCGGCGAATTGTCCTACGCCGGGCGGATCATCATCATCCTGTTGATGTTCGCCGGCCGCGTAGGACCGCTGTCCTTGGGCCTGGCCATCGGCAAGAAGCACGGCGAAGCCCGCTACTCCTACCCCGAGGGTAGGATCAGCATCGGGTAAGGAAAAACAGGAGTCATTAGTGAACTTGTATGAAAAAGAGCTGAGTCTTTCTTTAGAAAATATCGAATTTGAATTCAGGTATCAGAAATTGATACCTTTGGATGATTTTATCTTAAATCCACGCCGTTTACGCGGTAGCGATTTCTTGATGCGGTGGTCACAGGGAGTATGGAGTGAGAAACGCCTTATACAAGCTGTAAACGATACTGATAGGTATTTCGCTATTCCGTATGGACCCAGCGGAACAGCACCGGGGGATGATCCTAAAGAACACGAGCTGTACTTTGAAAGGCTTGAGGATGCGGGCCTCGGGGCGATCAAACGCCCGGATGTGCTGTTATTCCGAAAAGCGAATGCAGCGGTAGTTAAGGGCATTATAAAGGAGGTTGGTGGAATTGAGGAGTTACCCTTTACACCCGAAGATAAAGACCCAATGAGAAAGTTACTATCATACGCTTTACTTGCAGTTGAATGTGAGAACAGTTTATGGAAGGTCTCTCTAATGCCTGGTTACGGTGAAAAGCTAAGACCTATGAAAAGGCTTGGTGGAAAATTCGGTTTACCTAAAAACACGGTTTTACCGACTGTAATTCTCAAAGAAGAAGATAAAGGCCCTTTAAATGATTGGCAGGATAAAAATTGTCTTCAAATACATATTTGGCACGCGTTTTACGATAGAGCCTACGGAATAACTTTTAATTACGTAAATGATTTAATTAATCAGGGTTTAATTGAAGGTACTACCCAAATATTCCAGGCACCGGGTGGAGCAACAACACGTAAGAAAATCTACAAAGTGTATTATCATTATGCTTATCCACTTGCAGAATCATTAGAAGAGCCTAGTTTGATCCCAGCGCATATAGTTGATAAAAACGGTCACATTCTTCCATATGTGAAGTTTGAGGGCGGTGTCTTAAAGATAAGTTCAGAAGCATTAAGCATCTTAGATAGGTTATCCAACTAAAAATGCTAAAATACCAACAAACACTACCTAGAACAGGACCCGAGAGAGAAGCTCTCAGGGAGAAGGGGCAATTTTGGACACCTGAATGGGTAGCAGAGGCAATGGTAAGTTATGTCCTTTACGAAAGACCCGATCATATATTTGATCCAGCCGTTGGTTCAGGGGTATTTTTTCGTGCTGCTATGACAGTTGCTAAGGAAATGGCCCTAGATCGCTTACATCTAATCGGGACAGAAATAGATCCAAATGCTATTCGTAAGGCGCTAGAGAAGGATTTAACCGAGCATGACGTGTCTAATGTAATGATAAGGGATTTCGTTATAAATCCACCACATGCTACTTATAGAGCTATCGTCGCTAATCCGCCTTATATTCGTCACCATCGTTTAACAAATGAAATAAAGGTTGAATGTAAAAGAATGTGTAATAATTCAATTGGAAAGGCAATTGATGGACGAGCTGGACTTCATATCTTCTTTTTAATCCGCGCACTTCAGCTGCTTGAAAAAGGCGGTAGACTAGCTTTTATAATGCCTGCGGATACGTGTGAGGGTGTTTTCGCGTTAGATTTGTGGAATTGGATAACACAAAAATATAGGTTGGATGCTGTGATAACCTTCTCTCCGGCTGCAACTCCTTTCCCGGGTGTGGACACCAATGCAATTATCTTTTTGATAAAGAATACTGAGCGGAAGGATTTCTTCTATTGGGTTAAATGTACCGAACCAAACACCTCAAAATTTAAAGAATGGGTACGTTCTGATTTTCAAAGTAACCATGCTGCTGAACTGATAGTTCATAAAAGAAAGCTAAATGAAGGCCTAAGTACAGGACTATCAAGGCCACCTCTTGATAATGAACGCTGTGAACACATACTTTTAGATTTTGCTTCGGTTATGCGTGGAATTGCAACCGGAGCTAATGACTTTTTCTTTCTTACAAAAAAACAAGTAGAAAAATTACAGATACCGGATGATCTTCTAGTACCAGCTGTAAGTCGTACACGAGATGTGCCCGGAAATGAAATAACCAATGAATTACTTGATATACTTGATGCTAAAGGAAGGCCAACATTGCTTTTCTCACCTGATAACCGATTATTAGATGCATTTCCTCTTCAAGTCCGCGATTATCTAATAAGAGGATATGAAATTGGATTACCTAATAAACCCTTGATATCAATGAGAAACCCCTGGTATCAAATGGAAAAACGTATACCACCACCCATTCTATTTGCATATCTTGGTAGACGCAATGCACGTTTTATCCGTAATTATTCCGGGGTAGTGCCACTGACAGGTTTTTTATGCGTTTACCCTCATTATATAGAAAAAGAATATATAAATAATTTATTCAAAATGTTATCTGACGCAGAAGTTGTTAATAATCTGTCCCTTGTCGGAAAATCGTATGGAGGAGGGGCACTCAAAGTAGAACCTCGTTCACTAGAGAAATTACCAATACCGAATTATATCGCGGAGCGATATAATTTAGCTAAACCATGTAAAGTACAAACAGAGTTGTTTAAGTTATAAACTGGAGCAACACATGCGTTCCTACTCTGTGATCGGATTGGGTGAGTTCGGGATGGCGGTGGCGCGGATGCTCGCCGACGTGCAGCGCGACGGCGTCAGCGCCTACGACGAGGACATCACCCGCGTGGAGTTGATCAAGGAGTTCGTGGCGGTGGCGGCCGCGCTGGACGCCACGGACAAGGCCGCACTCGTGGCCCAGGGCGTGGACCGCGACGACGTGGCCATCATCGCCATCGGCAACGACTTCGAGTCGAACACCCTGGCATCGCTGAACTGCAAGGAGATCGGCGTCAAGCTGGTCATCTCGCGGGCGCTCAGCGAGGAGCACGGCCGCGTGCTGCGCAAAATCGGCATTGACCGGGTCATCTACCCGGAGCGCGACATCGCCGCCAACCTGGTGCAGGCGGTGCTGGTGCCGAACATCACGCGGTTCGCGCGCGTGGCTCCGGGGGTCGGCCTGGCGCACGTCCGCCTGCCAAGGGGCTATAAGGACGTGCCGCTGGGCGAGCTCTCCACGTCGAAGGTGCGGATCGTGGCGGTGCTGAAGAACCCGCCGCCCGACGCCAAGCCCGGCACCCCGCCCATCGTGGACGCCTCGCCCCAGGCGGTGACCCAGGTGAGCCAGGACGACATCATCATCGTCTTCGGCCCGAACGAGGAGATCAACCAGCTCGCGCTGTCCCTGTAGATGGAAGCGCCGCGGACGGCCGCCGATTTTTCGACGATGCTGACCGGGGGCGTCCCCCTGCTCGTGGGGGGCGCCCTTCGCGCGTGGCCCCTGGCCGGGATCGAACGGGCGGGCGAGCCGGTCTCCCTCTCCCGGTTGAACGGGGAAATCATCGTCGCGGCCGAGGACCTGCGGGTGACGGCGGGTGTCGGCGCACCTATAGGCGATATTGAACAGGAAGCCGAGCGGCGCGGGCTCGAGCTCTTCGGCGACCCGCTCACCGACCCGCGGGCCACGCTCTACGACCTGGCGCTCTCGGGCTTTCTGGACCGGATGCAGCCCGCGGGCGGTCGCAGACTGGGCCAACTCAACGGCGTGCGCACGCCGATGCCGGAGTCCGACGCGCCGGTCCTCGTCGGGTGCATCACCGCCAAGGGGGTGACGGGGTACAACCTGGCGCGCTCCGGGGTCGTCGGGCGGCCGAGCCTGCCGGTCTTCGCGTACGAGCTGACGCTCAAGCCCCGCCGCGGGCCGCGGATTTCCTTCGTGAAAAAATTTTCCGCGTACACGGAGGCGCTGGCGTTCGCGCTCCCCAAGGACGGCCCCCTGTGGAGAACGCCGGGCCTGGGCGGGGTGGAATTACTCGCGTCCGGGGATTCGGCGGAGCTGGCCGCGTGGGTCGCCGGTATGCGGGCCGACGAGGGGGGGAAAATCCTCGCCGGACTGGGGTTCACCGAGTCGGGGCCGGGGGAGTGGGTGAAACGGAAGGCGGAGCTCCGGGAGAGCCTGCCTATCGGGGCGCGCGTCGTGGTCGGCTTCGAGCCGCCGGAGGGGGGGAACGCGGTCGTCGCTGATCCGCTGGCCGGGCCGTGGCTGGCATTTTACGAGGATCCGCCCGCCGGTGTATCCGCTCCGCCGCCGAACGTCGTGCTCGAGGAGCTTTGGCCGGACGCGCGGCTGGTCCCCGCGGCGGCGCTCGCGTAGGGGGGCGAGAACCCCGACCCGTGCCAGGCGGTCTGCGATGATGTAGGGGCGGTCCTTCTGGTCCGCCCGTTTTTATTAATGCAGCCCTCACCCTCTCCAGTAAGACGAGCCTTCTCCCACACAGAGGGGGTCACGCCCAAACTTTGGAAGCACGATGACCCTCCGTGTCATCCTCCTGTGTTAGTATTCGATGAGTCGGGCTTGCTTCAATCCGGGCTCGTGGGTCTGCACCGACCCGCTGGGGAGGAATGGATGGTCACCCCGAAACAGGTTGCCGAATACCTGACCAACCTGACCGAGCTTGGCGCAATCCAGAATCTCTTCGCGAAGCTCAACTACGAAGTCTTCGACGAGCCGGTGGACCACAGCGGTTGGGGTGACGGCTTAGCCAGGGAGAACGTCGCCGAGGCGCGCATCATCAACCGCCGCGGTCAGTTCAACATCGCCCACGTAACCATCCCCGCCAGGACCATCCACGGGCGGGATTTCCTCCCCCGCTCGCCCCAGCGCGCCATCTTCAAGCAACTCGAACGCGACTTCCCCTTCCTCTTCGTCGTCTTCTCCGATGAGGAGCGCCGCTTCTGGGACTTCACCAGCGTCAAGCTGGTCGCCGAAAAGGAGAGAACCCGGGGGCGCCGTGTATTCCGGCGCATATACGTCGAGGCCGGCAGGCCCAAGCGCACCGTCGTCGAGCGCCTGGCCCTCTTGTACGCCGAAAGCGACGACCTCTTTAAAATCCAGGAGCAGTGCTTCGACAGGGCCTTCGACGTCAACGCGGTCACCAAGGAATTTTACGAGGAATACCACGGGCTCTACCTCCGTCTGAGCGGGCAGTTGCCGAAGGCCAACCGAGCCATGTTCGGCGACGCATCCACTCAGCACCGGCCCAACGAGTTCGCCCAGCGCCTCATGGGCCGCGTCATGTTCCTCTACTTCCTCCAGCGCAAGGGCTGGCTGGGCGACGACACCGACTTCCTCCGCAAAGAATTCTGGAAGGCCGACGAGAAGGGCAAGAACTTTTACCGCGACGTGCTGGAAACCGTCTGGTTCAGGTGCCTGAACACACCCGATAAACGTGAGGGCCTGCCCGACCCCTACAAGTCCATCCCCTACCTCAACGGCGGCCTCTTCACCCCGGACTACGCCTTCGACACCGACGAGCTGCTGCCCCTCCCCAACGACTTC
This sequence comes from bacterium, assembly GCA_035528375.1. NCBI lineage: Bacteria > bacterium. The sequence goes on along the minus strand of DATKYS010000103.1, from coordinate 1,956 downwards.
TTCTCCACCGACCACCTCCGCCAGGGCGAGGGCGACGGCCTCCTGGACATCTTCGACCGCTACAACTTCACCATCGAGGAGTCCACCCCGCTCGACCAGGAGGTCGCCGTGGACCCCGAGATGCTCGGCAAGGTTTTGGAGAACCTCCTGGAGGAAGAGGAGCGGAAGAAGGAAGGCGTCTACTACACCCCGCGGCCCATCGTGGACTTCATGTGCCGCGAGAGCCTCCTGGGATACCTGGCCGACCAGACCGGCATCGGGCGCGAATCTCTGGAGGAGCTCCTGGACATCGAGAAGCTGCAAGAGGCCGAGTGGAAGGAGGAGCACGGCGAGGACCTGGGATACAGCCTGAACCAGGCGGCGGCGAAGAGGGTCCTGGACGCGTTGGAGAATGTGAAGGTCCTCGACCCCGCCGTGGGTTCCGGGGCCTTCCCCCTGGGCATGATGCACAACCTGATGCAGGTCTACCGGGCCGCCGGGGTCATACGCGGCGAGCGCATCCGACCCGACTCGAACGTCGCCGCCGAGCGAAAGATGAAAATCATCGCCGACAACCTCTACGGCGTGGACATCAAATCCGAGGCCATCGAAATCGCCCGCCTGCGCCTCTGGCTCTCCCTGGTCGTCGAACAGCGCAGCCCCGACGAGGTCGAGCCTCTCCCCAACCTCGACTTCAAGTTCATGGTCGGGGACTCGCTCATCGAGGAGATAGAGGGCATCCCCATTTACCCCGTCGCCGGCGGCGGTGACGGGGAGTTGGGCATCCAGACCCCCAAGGTGGCGAAGGCCCAGGAGAAACTGATCGAGCTGGAGGAAAGCTACTTCAACGCACACACCGCCGCGGAGCGGAAGGAGCTGGAGGAGGAGATACAGAAGGCCGTGCTGGCCGTCGTCGAGGGCGCGGTTGACGAGGGGCTGATGGAAATTAAACGTAAATGGAAGGTCCACGACCAGGCCGTCGCCAAGCGCAGCACGAAGAAGCTGGAACAGGAACGGCAGGCCTTAATCGAGGCCGAGGCCCGTCTGCGGGGCATCGTGCTCCAGGCTCGGGACGCCGAAAAACCGCTCCCCTTCTTCCCCTTCCGGCTCTTCTTCGGCGAGGTCTGGCGCGAGGGACGCGAGGGATTCGACATCGTCATCGCCAACCCGCCCTACGTGCGCCAGGAGAAGTTCGAGGGCGGGTACAAGGAAAAGCTCGCCAGGCACTACGAAGACGTTTACACGAGCGTCTGCGACATCTACGTCCCCTTCTACAAGCGCGGGTTCGAGCTTTTGAAGCCCGGCGGCTACCTGACCTTCATCTCCTCGGGCACCTACGCCCGCACCGGCTTCGGCGAAAAGCTGCGCCGTTGGCTGCGAAACAACGTCACCATCCGGCGCTGGGTTGACTTCGGCGACCTCCAGCCCTTCGAGGACCAGACCACCTACCCCGTGGTGCCGGTTTTCAAGAACCGGAAGGCGGACGGCGGGCGCCGCCTGGCCTACTACCAGCTCCCCGACCTGGACTACGGCGATTTTTCGGAGAAGGTCGAGCGGGGGAGCTTCGAGGTGGTCCAGTCCGACCTGGCCGACGACGGCTACCGCTTCCTGCGGCCCGAGGTCAAGGCGGTTTTCGACAAAATCGTGGCCGCCGGGCGGCCGCTCAGGGAGGTCGTCGGGGAAATCTACCGCGGGGTGCTCACCGGCTTCAACGAGGCCTTCATCGTGGACGGTCCCACCAAGGACCGCCTGATAGCCGAGGACCCGAAGAGCGCCGAGCTTCTGAAGCCGTTCCTCATGGGCCGGGACCTGAAGCCCTGGCGCTACGAGTTCAAGGACCGCTGGCTGATATTCACCCGCCACGGCGTGGATATCAAACGCTACCCGGCGATAAAACGGCACCTGGAGCAGTACAAGAACCAGTTAAAGCCACGCCCAAAGGGTGTGCCCAAGGAGGGTTGGAAGGGCCGTAAGCCG